>SDNZ01000002.1 GCA_004524565.1 Candidatus Thorarchaeota archaeon | reverse complement strand
TTTCTGATGTATATGATTCTGCTAACCAAGGAATTAAGGCACCATTACTATCTTGTCGTAGGAGAGAGTCCCAAAGCATCTCATGTACACTAATGTCTTGAGTGCTAACTATTGTTAGAGGATTGTAGCTACTGAGTCCCCATGGAAGAGATTTAGTGAATGTACCTCCAATTGGACCTCCCTCTGAATCTTTCAAGTGTACTTTCTGATTGGTCCACCATCCATGAATACCATCTATAGAATCGAGAACATGTCCTTCAAATCTATCAGTTCGATATGCTGAGAATTGAAGATTATTGTAAGCTACAATCTGAGGACACTGATAGACTAGAATTCTCTGCATCTCAATGGCAGCTTCATAAACTTCAGAATAATCAGCAGAGTGGAGGAGCTGGTCACGCCAACTATCGTAGGTGTCATTCATGAAATTCGGATAATTGTTTGTAGGATCATATGCCATTTCAGACCAATACTCAAAAGCAAGCCAATCAACTGAAAGGTCAAGGAAATTACGACCGAAGAAGGCAGCATCATAATGTCGCCCATACTGTACTCGTTGGAGATAATTATTGAAGGGAATTGGTTCGTGAAGAACATCAATACCTAATGAAAGTAAAGCATCAGTACCTATATCCCCACATCCCATGGAAATTGGAGAAATATCTGCAGTGTTCAAAACTACCGTAAAGTCACTTCCGTCAGGAGCTTCTCGATATCCATCATCATCAATATCAAGAAAACCAGCTTCATCAAGAAGCCTGTTACCCTCTGTGGGATTAGCGTCGTAATAGTGGTAAGTTAGCTGTTCTTCAATGGAGAAGGGATTCCCCCTGGGTACAAGTGAGTCTTGCAGAGATGAATATCCATTCCATACTTCATCAGAGATACGTTGCTTATCTAAGGCAAATGCCCAGGCTCTTCTGAGAGCAGTTTCGTTCAATGGATATCTATCACAATTTATCACAAAGTAACCATATCCATTTCGTGGCACAGAATCAATGGCAATGTTCGGATCTGTAGTCAGCATATCCAAGTAGTCAGTTGTTACCATCTCTCCGATGAGGTCAATCTCACCATTCAAAAGTGCTGGTACTTCCTCTGGAATCCCACTTAGAACCTTAAACATTAGTGTATCAATATATGGCCCTTCAGGCGTTACTGTACCATCAGCAGACACCAACAAAGAACCGGTATTAATAGAACATACAAGCATTGCTACAAATATAACTAAGATTGCATCCCTAGACTTCATGACGACTGCACCCACCACAGGAATAAACTCTGTCAGACCCAGCAGCTAGTAATAAATCATATGTCTTTCCGATTAGTTAATCAAAAAAAGAACATAGTAAATAAAACTCGACGTGATGAAATAAAAATCGAAATAGTAAAACTCTCCGCGGATGATCACGATTTCGGTTTACGGGTAGAAATTCATCGTCAGTCAAAGAGAAAAGATGAAAAGGGGATACACTGCCAAAACATGTAAGCTGAGGTAGCCAAGCCTGGATCACGGCGATAGCCTGGAATCGATGGTTGTCTCTGCGACCTTCGCGTAGACAGCTATTCTCCTTCCGGAGGCATGAGTTCGAATCTCATCCTCAGCGCCATCCTTTTCTCAATAGATAGAAAGTTAGTTAATACTTCGTCTGAATTCATCTTAAAAGTAAGAGAGACGTTTGTCATCAAGACAAAGGGAAAGAGTATCAATCTAGTAGGAGTACTAGAACAGCAAGAGCAGAGGCCGCAAGAAATGATTCACAGTACAGTTCTTCTCAGGACCAAGAGTAGCAGGACAATCGCATCTACTCAATATTGGACTGTCCAAGTACCACGAAGCGATATCAATGAATTTCTGAAGGCCAGATTAGAGTTGCTCAAAGTTGCTAAAGGACAGAAAGGTATCTCTCTCAATATAGGGGGTAACAAATACTTTGCACAGACGGTAACTCCTGATATTCTTCTGATTTTCATAACCGATATCGATGAGAACGATCGAAATGTCACCGAGAAAATAGATGCAGCTGCAAAAGCACTTGGAGAAATATTAGAGCAGAAGAAAATACCATTTGTAAAGAAGAATTATGAGAAGCTCATCAATCCCTTTGTTCATTCAAAACTCAAGGTGGCACTCGTAGGAGAAGGTGGTGTTGGAAAGACTACTACGTTGCATCTCCTCATGGGTAAGCGTCCACCAACACAGTACATTCCAACTATTGCACTTGCAATGGAAGTCATTGAGAATATCCACTTTGCAAATTATTCGCTTGTTCTATGGGATTTTGCTGGACAAGAGCGGTTCAGAAAACTCTGGAAATTATATTTCCAAGGCGCAGATATTGTGTTCCTTCTTACAGACTCCACATTGAGAAATATCCTGATTTCGAAAGATATGTTCCAGATGATTCGTCGTGATGCACCACATGTACCAATCATTGTAATTGCGAACAAGCAAGATAAGCCAAATGCACTTGATCCTTCAATAATCGAGCGAATAATAGGAGCAGAAACTCATCCATTAGTAGCAATAGACCTTAGCTATAGAAATGATATATTGAAACTACTTCTTGATACTGCAGCAAAACACGTCAACATTCCAGTTCCAGACCTGCCTGCAGATGACCTTCTTCGATTCACAGACGAGGATGAAGATGTGGAGCAAGAAGCATAACAAGGTCTCTTGCAGGACTTATGTAACCAAGTCATACAATATCTTAAGAGGTGGATTTAGGTCATTGATTAGGACGTTGCAGTGGAAATGATATTCTCATTGTTAACGAGACTAAATAGCATCTGAGGAACAATCTATGATATACAACACCGTCTTGATGGATACAGCAAGTCGGAAAAAAATTGTATCATCAGATTATTGGATACATAAGGTGTCTCGTTCACAACTGACCAACTATCTGAATACACTCCTTGAGATGATAGAGCAATCAGAGCGACTAAAGTACAAACCTGCAATCATTGGTGAGTTTAAATTCTATAGCCGAGAATGTGGTGAGGATACTCTGATCATCTTTATCATGGATCCAAATGATCCTGATGATGAAGCAATTAGTAAAATCAATCGAGCTGCACGTGTATTGAGGGGTGTTCTAGAAAAACAATCAACAATCTATATCAAAAAGAACTTTGCAAAAATTATTGACCCCTACGTTGTCGCTAGATATGTCATATCTATAGTGGGAGAGAGTGGTGTCGGTAAGACTTCGCTTCTAAGTTTGCTAATGGGGCGAGAACCACCTGATGAACACATACCTACGATTGCGCTAAACACTGAGGTCATTGAGAATATCAGATTTGCAAATTATGAAATAGTGATTCTTGATTTTGCAGGACAAGAAACATCAAGAAAGCTCTGGGATTTCAGCTCGACAGATATGATATTTCTTCTCACAGACTCGACTCTTAGGAATCTTATAGCTTCAAAGGGAATTATGTCAACAATTCAGAAAGAGAATCCAAACCTACCAATTGTCATCTTTGCCAACAAGCAAGATTTACCCAATGCACTGGACCCAACAGCGATAAGTAAGATAATGGGTGTCGATGCAAGATCGATGGTGGCTGTTGATTTGGCATACAGAAACAGCTTGCTCAATACTCTGACCTTTGTCCTATGTGACCACTTTGCTTTGGAGGTTCCCGATATTCTTCCTGATGATCTTCTTTGTTTCATCCCTGAATAATCATGGCGTCTTAACAAAGACATTGTCATCATCCAGATGAGTAAATCCAAGAATGAGGTTTCCACGAACATCATCGAACCTGAAGACACCAAAAAAGTAGTCAATACCATTATGCTTCGTTGAAATCAGACCTTTTTGAAGAAAGAACCTGAATAGATTACGACACCGCTTTCTAACATCGGAGAATAGATTTTTGTACCTGCGTCTTTGAGAGGGTCTAATCCCCCATTGTTCAAATATGAACTTGTTAGCTAGACTGTTACTTGAAAGTAGGATACTCGTCTTCTTTCGTTCATGTTTCATCAATACTGATTCGATGAGCTGAGATTTCAATAAATCAGGAATAGCTGCTTGGACGGATGGTGTGATTTTAGGTTCGGATAACAAATTGCTCCCTACAAGAATAATATTGTCTTCAACCTATAAGGTCCTCTTGAAAGTAGTATTCCTATGGCAATGGTTATAAGTATCGCAAAAGAGGCGAACACGCCTCTAGCCAGTCAGAATGAGGTTATAGACCATGTCTCAAGAATACAAACATATCGTACGTGTCGCTAGCGCTGACATAGATGGTCAAGAGAACCTGCTCCAAGGGCTCACCAGAGTCAAGGGAATAGGTCTTAGAATTTCCAAGACCATCATCAATCAGCTTAACCTTGATCCAAGTGAAAGACTTGGATACGTCTCTGATGATGTCATTGCAAGGATTGAAAAAATTCTCAAGGACCCCCTTGCCGCTGGGTTACCTGATTGGTATGTAAATAGACCACGAGACAGAATGTCTGGAAGAATGTTACACTTGATTGGCTCAGACCTTGATTTTGCTCAGAGAAATGATATTGATAGGCTTCGCAGAATCAAATCCTGGAGAGGTACACGACATTCGCTCGGTCTAAAGGTGAGAGGTCAGCACACAAGGACAACTGGGCGCGGTGGAATGGCAGTAGGCGTATCAAGAAAGAGTGCATAGACGGAGTGTTGAAAAATGGGTGACCCGCGCAGACAGAAAAAGAAGTACGTTGTTCCGAAACGACCTTTCGATACGGACAGGTTCGAAGAAGAGCTACAGCTGATTGGAAATTATGGTCTTAGAAATAAAAGAGAACTATGGAGACATAGCACCGAGCTGTCAAATTATAGACGACAAGCAAGAACGCTGCTTGCTCTACCTCCATCCGAACGCCAGCAAACCGAGAAGGAACTCGTGGATAAACTTGTTAGAATCGGTGTTCTTGAACAGCCCTCTTTGGACCATGTTCTCGACTTAACCCTAGAGAATGTTCTTGATCGAAGATTGCAGACACTTGTTTTTAGAAAAGGAATGGCTGCATCTATGCACCATGCACGACAACTTGTATCCCACGGTCACATTGCACTTGATAATGCAAGAGTTACAACTCCTGCTAGATTGATGACGGTTGGAGAAGAGGACCGTATCACTTACACGATGAAATCTGCTCTTAATGATCAATCACACCCAGCTCGTATTGCCGCTTCAGATGCAGCAACTAGGGTGGTTGAACCTGTTGATGATTACGACGAACGACCAAGAGGTCGTGACGATCGTCGTGGTGGTGACCGCAGGGGTGGTGGTCGTCGCGACGATAGTCGTGGAGCTCCCGCAGCACGAGGACCACCTGCAACTCGCGAAGATGAAGCTCCAGTAACTGATGATGAAGTAGACCCAATCGGAGATGAGGAACTTGAGTAAGGAAGATAACAAATGGGCTGTGGCTCATATCTTTGCATCATACAACGACACCATCGTCCATATTACAGACATCACTGGTGCAGAAACCTTATCTCGAGTTTCTGGTGGAATGATGGTCAAAGCAGATAGAAATGAATCATCACCACACGCAGCAATGCAGGCAGCATTCCAAGCCGCTCGCGAGGCAAAAGATAAGGGAGTATATGGAATTCACATCCGTGTTCGAGCCCCTGGTGGTCATGGTCCAAAGACTCCGGGTCCTGGAGCACAGGCAGCAATCAGAGCTCTTAGCAGAGCAGGTCTGAGAGTTGGAATCATAGACGAAGTCACTCCTATGCCACACGACGGTACAAGGAAACGTGGTGGACGCCGCGGCAGACGAGTCTAAACGCACCATTCGACTCTATTGCATTTTCAGAAAATCAGGGGTAACGCCAATTCTCTACTAGTTCAAATGATTGTCCTGAATTGTTCATATTCAATCTAGAGAGCGGACGGGTAAGGTGCCTTTGTGCATTGAGGGGAGGAAGGTAGAGACCAGTAGTAATCTTCCTATCAACATCTTTCATAATCTTCACTCCTTCACGGTCTCTATATCCACATTTTGCACATTTGAATCCTTTTCCAGAACCAGCACTCTTCATTCTTTTGTTGCATTCGGGACAGAGAGGATTCTGAGATTGCGTATCTAGTGATAAGTGATGAATCTCGATTCCCTCTAGATTAAGTGTAATATCATGAGTTCTGGATTTTGGACGAACGCTTGCATGAACGCTGATTCCATCTCCAATCTGCAGGTTTGCGATAATATCTCGAAAGTCACGGGTTGGTTCATACGCCACACAATCAATTCGTGATGTGTCATCCTTGATACTAAACACGACGTAGCCACCTTCAAAGATGCGTGGAGTACTATCAACACGCCCCTGTACTATTGCCGCCATGTAAGGACGAAGATCTCGAATCAGTACATAATGCTTGAGATGTTCACCAGTTGCTTGATTTGTTCTGAACACCATCCATCTATCCACACTCTGAACACTCTTGATATGAGAGGCAGCTTTAATGACAGACGATGCGCTCTCACCACGAATTCCATAGAGAACTGGATCAGGACCGTGGGGTTCTATCAAAATTCGATTCTTGTCATCAAGATTTGAGAATACATGATTACCCATTTTTTGGTCCATCTCAATGACTGATTGAACATCCACACCTCGTTTCTGAGAAGATTGTTCCATTTTACGATATGCAAGATATTCGAAGGTATAGTCATTATTCAAAGAATTTCCAATCGCGGATAGAGCTCCTACTAGTCCCCTTCCGTTACCAAGTGAGCGGTGTTTGAGATTGTAACGCTCGATAAGTCGTCGAGCTAGTTGAATAGGAATCGTTCGCCATAATGCTTGCTGTGAGAATTTTCGAATATCCTCAGGGACTTTGGTATCTACAATGACAAGTCCTGGATTCGTGTTGGGATAGGTCTCATCGATATAGTCACGAATCATCTGCTCGAGTAGTGGGAAGGATTCTGTGATAGTATCACGTTCTGACTTGAATCGAAGTGCTACTGCACCATTGCCTCTTGTCCTAAAAGGAATCCCAGGATTCAGGCGAATCAGATTAGGATAATCTAGCCATTCTACGGAGTGGTTGGAAAGCAGTTCCACGACTAAACTGGCAAAGTGTGTTGTACACCTTCCTCCAGGATCATCAATGTCATCCATTCCAATATGGAACTCTACGTTACTCATTTGTTACACTCATCACAAATTGTTGCTTCATTCTTCTTGGTCCCATGGTCTTCGCAAACTAACTTACCGCACAAATTACAGGCTCTTGATGCTAGATAATCTTCACAGATGTAGCACTTTGATTCTTCACAACTAAGGCAAAGTCCGTTTGATTTGGAAAGACAGTTCGTGCATACATGAGCACCACACATTTTGCACCGTGATTCTTCTGAAGCTTCATCCCCACAGATTTCACATGCTGTGCTCAACGTGAATTGCATTCCTAGTTACCTCTCATAAGAGACCCATGACAACACAGAAATCCTTTGTCCTTTAGACTGAATGTAATGGAACCGAGAATTCTCATCTATCATGCTGCACAGTGTGACCCAAAGAAGTGTACAGGCATACGGCTTAGTAGGATGAATAGAGGAAAGATTCTCAAAACAATGAATCAGATTCCACGTGGAGCAGTAGTTCTCAATCCAGTTTCAGAGGTTGCCTTTTCCCCTGCGGATAGAGAACCTATTCTCAAGGCAGCATTGGTTGGACTGGACTGTTCATGGAAACAGGCTGAAACAATCTTTTCCAATTCAAAGCTAGGTGATCAACGAGCTCTACCATACCTTCTTGCTGCAAATCCAATCAACACCTACAAACCAATCAAACTGTCAACTGCAGAAGCTATTGCAGCAGCACTCTATATTGCAGGATTCAAGGAAGAAGCTGAAGAAACCATGTCAGTCTTCAAATGGGGACCATCATTCATTACTCTAAATCGGGAACTGCTTGATGCTTATGCAGAATGTGCATCAAGCACTGAAGTTGTCAAGGTTCAGAAAGAAATCATGGACTCTCAGACTAGGTAGAGAAAGAGAAGGTTGTTTTTTTTTAAGTATTTACTTCGAATGATAACATAATCATTTGAGTAGCCCCAATTTTGTTCCATCCAAGAATGTTTCCAATCAAGGACTAGTTTATGAACTCTCATATAGCGTAATCTTGATTTTCAATAGATATATCTACAGTCAATTGATTGTAGCAATAGTAGGAGGATTTCAATAATCCAGTAAGCAGGGTATGATTTAATTTGGATGTTTGTTCAAGAAGAGATACAACCATTCTAATGTTGATATTAGCTATATTCGTAAGCATTAGCTATATCGGTACTCTGCCAGTTCATCGAATATCTATTTCACATATTGATGAAATAGGGGATGTTTCAGATCCCAATGCAGATATTGTATCTTATAGATCATATCCAGAACACAACTACATTGTCCTTGAACTAGTTGTAGCGGGAATTATTATATCAGACCCAGATTCGGTGATTCCGAGTAACTATATGTACAGATTGACCGTGGTAGCCAAATGTCCAGGAGATAACCGGACGCACATCTATTCCTGTACATTCAAAGATGGAGTTGTAAGTCAATACTTCCTAGATTCTGAAGTATACAATGGAACTCTTCGAATATTCTTCCCATTTTCCCAATTTATACCAGACTCATATATGATAGGATTTGAAGCTTCAGCCTATTCTGTTTTCGGATATGAGGATCTAGGATTGGAAGACAGGGATTCTGAAATCCAACATCTTTTTTTCTAAGATAGATTCACGATTTATTAGCAGATATTAAGTACTCAATGAATATGAACTCCTTCTTGCTGTTCTTCTTCATTCTTCTTTACCTTAATCCGTAATGTAAGAATCAAAAATGGGTATGCAATTGTTGATACTACGCTTACTTGTATTGAGATATCTAAGATTAAAATCCCAGCACCGGTAAACCCCGAAGTCAAGGGCAATCCCGAGTATAGGCGAGGACCCAGAGAATTTCCTGTTTCAGTCCTAACAACAGCACCACGCCAGCCTGCCGCCCAACCATGAGTTGCATTGATGAAATCCACCGATCTGAAGTGATAGTCTGGACAAACTTGTTCATACCAAGATATGCCACCATCAGGAGTGTATGTCACTGCAGGACCAATTCCTACGACCCATCCGTGTTCAGAATCTATGAACTCGATATCATCATAGTATGAAACACTTGGAATTTGTATCCGTGCGACTCTTGGGAAATCAACTATAATGCCATTTGCTACACGTGAAACGAACTCAGGGTGAGCAATCCATCCGTCCCCTTCTGTTAGGAATGAAAGTCCGTACGTACTTCTTGCGTCTTCAACATTCCATGTTAGTCCCCAATCTTCACTGAAATAGAGCCCCGAATACGTAGCAGCTCTGATAGTTGATGCAGACAGATGAAAATCAGTTATTGGAGTTTTATGAGAACTCCAATTGATGCTGGACTGCCAGGAGTTCCCGCTATCAAATGTCCGATACCACTCATTCGGGCCACCTACCAAACCGTGCGTACTATTATAGAATTCAACATTTAAAGCACCATCTGAAGGAGTTGTCGCATTTTGCCATATGACTCCACCATCAGTTGTATGGAAGAGTTGACTATAACCTCCTGGCATATTCACAGATGCACTAGCCCAGATATTCAACGGAGTTACAACGGATAATCCGAAAAATCGAATACTCTCATGGGCTAAGCTAGCACTCCAGGATTCACCACTATCATTTGTTTGAAGCAGTGCATGATAGCCCAATAACCAACCATGTGTCGAGTTGATGAATTTTATTTCTCTAAACCCGATATCATCAATGTACTCTTCTGGAACTGACAATGATTCCCACTCTGCAAAAGATCCCCCAACAGATTGCCCAGTCACAAACACTGTAGTAAGACCAAATGAAAGAATAAGGACAATGATGCAACCAGCTATCAACCAATAATTGGAATGTATCACTTTTTCTCCAAAACTTGGTCCAGATTTCTTCAACTTATACGAGAACTCCCGGTAGAAATAGATCCTTGAAATGTAAAAACCCTATCGAACAACGAAATAGAATGATTGATGTGGCTCTGGTCCAGAGAGTAGCCCCAATTTTGTTCTGCTCGATTCAGTTGCCCGAAAAGAGCTTTGCAACATCTAACTAAGCTCTCTACCCTACACCTCAGGCCAGCACCTCGACGATGTATTCTTGAGATTGCTACACAGTGATAGGCCGTTTCAACCGCTCCAATCGAATCCTCAGCAGATTCAAGTCTGCATCATCGTCATATTCCGAGTGGTGGTGCCGTTTCTGTTCCCAGAGCGAGGCTCTCGCCTCCTTCCTTTCGTAGGACTGTTACTGGCAGTAGTTGGGAGTTTCCTCAGCGCTCAACCCGAAGATTGAGTACCGTCAGTTGCGCTTCTGCTCCAGAGCCACAAACGTATCTGGAAAACTACTGATAAAAAGTTGGTCAATTGGTTGATTCCTGTTCTTCAGAACGTTTCTTCCATAACTGAGGATATCTGCCCCGAATCATAAGAACTCGTTCACTATTTGCAATAATGCCACTCTTGGCTTTGACAATTCTCTCGCTACTCTCTGTAGCTCGGGCAAGGGCAATGACCTCATCTTTCAATGTTTTGAGAGCGACCATGTCATCTTTCTTGATTCCTGAACTCAATTCAACTACTCCAGTTGCTGCAAGGTTAGCGCCATGACAAATCGCATCTACAGCTGAATCTCGGACCTTTATGACTGGAAGGTGACCAACACCAAATTCTACAGGTAGGAGATACCTTCTAAGGAGGGTCTCATCACCATCCTCCTTCCAGAAGAGGTACGCATCCTTTAGGTCATAGAGTGAGCAGAGGTGTTCATCTTCTCTGAAATTACCAACTCGGGTTCTGCGTAGCTCACGCATGCTCCCGCCAACACCAAGAGCTTCACCGATATCAAAACATAGTTTGCGAATGTAAGTACCAGCTTGACTGCCCACACGAAATACAACCAACCGCCCCTTGATTTCTATGATTTTGTTGTAGTAGATCTCGCGAACTCGCAAGACACGCTTCACAGAGGAACGTAACGGAGGTTTTTGATAGAGTTTACCAACAAACTCATCGACCACACGTCTAATGTCATCTTCGTCAGCTTTCTGATGTAATTCTAGCAAGCAAACATATTCCTTACCTGCATGAAGAAGTGCCTGCATTGCCTTTGTCGCATTCCCCACTCCAGTGGGCAGGACCCCAGTCACACCGGGATCTAGAGTTCCACCATGACCTACTCTCTCTACATTCAATATCTTTCTGACCCAAGTAGCAACTTCATGACTGGTGGGACCTGCAGGTTTGTCCAGGGCTAGTACCCCATTTTCAAGAAGGTATTCGATCGGTAGATTTTCCAAAGATGAAAATCCGTGTTCAGGATTTGTAGTACTAGACGCTTTCACAAACAATTCACGAGGTTTGTCTGCTGGCAGTATGCCTCCCATTTACAGACTCTCCTGACACGGAATGATCAATCTATAGGTTAAAGCGAATCTTTGTTTGAAATTTCTCGGTAAGGCCAGCATCAGCAATTGCTTTTTCAACAGCCTCATCATCAGCACCTGCAGAGATTTTAAGAATGGTCTCCAAAGGTTCCAAATGTCTGATATTGCATAGACGCCGTCTGACTCCAGTGATATGCTTTGGACCAGTTACAACTACATAGTTTGCTTCTTTCTGCTCTACAACAACACAATGGCTTCCGGCTTCACGACCGACCACTTTCACGCAAATTCTACCTGTTTCGTACAATGTCATAATAATACACCTCACCGGGTCTGAAGTCTGCATTCGAGTCACCTCGAAGTATCATCCCTCTAGACTGGGAGAATATCGCCCTTTGAAATTGATAGCAATATGAGCCTTCCGCTAGAGCTTGAAATCAAAAAATTCTAGTGATTCTCGAAGAAGATTTCAATAGCATTGGCAAGAATATCAGTCACACCATCGAGATCGTATTTCCCTGTATTCAGAATTAAATCATAGATTGAGAGATTCGAGATGTCTACGTTGTAATATTCAAAGTACCTTGCTTTTTCGCTTCCTTCTCGTGCAATTGTTTCACGTTTGGCAAATTCAAAATCAGTACCATCACGAGCTGCAATTCGCTTTATTCGGACTTCAACTGGTGCAATCAGTAGGATGTTCAGATCTGAGTGTTCTCCAGCCATCCACGCAGCTAATTGACCATCAATGATACAGTTGCCTTTCTTCGCTGCATCCTTTTGCGTGTCATCAATCAGTTTGTCTATGTCCAAGTCGCCTTCTGCTATACGACTGAATTCCTCAAGAGTCAGACCTCTCTCTTCAGCCAGTTCTCTAAAAATAACTCCCGCAGAAACTCTTCTCAAACCAAATTTCTGGGCTATTGAATCCGCAACTGAACTCTTCCCAGTCCCGTGAAGTCCGCCAATTGTAATGACTCGCTTCATCGTTTCAGCCTACTCTCGGGTTTTGCTGATAATTCCACGACGTAAAGCTACTGAGGACAATGCGCCACCGTATGGTCGATTAGGACGTTTGGAGGATTTACTGGACTTTCTGCTGCGCCCGTACATCGATTCCTTTGGCAGCTGTAGGTTAGATCCAGTCACAGGACATTTTCCACCGCTCTTGTACATTTTATTCCTGTGTACGACTCGTCTACCGCCAGGTGTTCTGACGATACGATTTGCTCTTCCTCTTGTTAGTTGACCTGGTCGTGGCATTTTACAAACACCCTTGATATCTTGGCTTCCCCAATTGTTCTCTTTTAAGCAAAGCGGTGAGACCTTTCAGCCTCAACTATGTCTGAGGAGTCATGACCTGAGTACCCATTATCCTCTGGAGAATACTTGACATTCCAAGACCAACTAGGAAATAGAAGCCCCAGTATGTCATCCCGAATCCTGCAACAGTCGCAGTTCCAAGCATTCCATCTAGAAAAGGTAGGACCTTCTGAATATTAAAGGGGAGGACTGCTACTATCATGTCGCTTCCTGTTGGGGAAGTATAGAAACTTCGGAGTATAGTGAATATCAACATGAACGGAATTAAGAATATCAATGATGGCTTACATCGAGCTCCCATTGATTCTCGCTGAATTCTGTCAATGTATGCTTTCCGTCTCTTTACTTTCTTCATTAGTTTCTCATTCTGAGTTCGCTTGGCTTCCTTCTCCATCTCCTGGTATTGTTTCACCTCAGCCTGATAACGATTCAATCGACGCATGTCTGTAAATCGTCGCATTGCCAAGTTACTCAATGTGGATACAAAGAGTGAAACAAACATGATGAAGAGCGCGGAGAATGGAGGTTGTGCTACAGGTGCAAAAATAACACCAAACCAAGCTAGAAAGTCACCAAAGAGATCTTGCATATAGATTCTACTCCATTAGTGTATCAGCCAGTTCCTTTGCCGCCTCTTCAACTTTGCCTTCACGATTCATAATCCTTCGGACAGTCGAACCGGTTATGGTACCAACAGAGACAGCTGCAGCACGACACATTTCTTGGTGTATTTGAATGTCAGATACAGCCTGTGCATCGCGGGTCCTCGTTTCATCACTGGTTCGTCTACCAGCAATCTTCTCGGAGTCAGCTTCAACCAGAACAACTGTCTTAGGCTGAATCGCTCGTATGACCCATTCAGGAAGACCAATCAGGTACCCGTTGTTTGTCTGGATGAGTGTGTGTGTATCTACAATCACCTTTGCAGATTTAGATTTCTCAGCAATAGCTTCACCAGCAAGCTTCTGATTTGCACGTTGTTGTGCAGTTGGCATCTTTCTCATCTCATCTCGGTCTTTAACTTGACCATTCTTTACAGCTACTTCAAACATCTCAGTTCCAAAGTTGAGAACAAGCACATCTTCGCCATGCTGTTCTTTGACCATCTCAACTGCAGTATTGATTACTGTAGTCTTTCCAACACCAGGTATACCGGTCACAATGACAACGTTTCTAGACTCACTCATCGAGGGGATTCACCTTTACTTGATGATTTGGTCGGTTGGTCAGATGAGGTGGTTATAATTCCTTCTGTGGCTCAAAATTCGCCATGTTTAGTAAATCGGTCCAGCATCCGGCATATGACTAAGGCAATCCAGTATTTGTAATTCACATCACCACCGCCCTTCAGCATGTGCAAAGACCAACTCCCATCCTTTTTTTGCTGCTTCACAAACCAATCGATTCCTTCTTTGATATTTGGGTGATCAGGAGAGAATCCCAATCGTGAAAGAGAATCAAGTGCTGAAAGGAGATCTGTGAACCAGAAGGGGAATGTGATTTGTGTCCAATAATCAGGCGCCTTGCGGTCCGTGTAATTATCAGCTTTGAATATGCGAGAAGCTAGCAATTCCCCTGCTCGTGTGATGTCTGGTTTTCTCTGATAGTCAGGATGTGCCGCGAATGCACGTAGTACAACTCCAGTGACCATATGAGAAGATGCCTTTTGACGACGAGGTTGAACTGGTTCGTGTAGAGCCTTTACTTCACCCCATCGAAGATGCTCAGTACGTAATGGAATAACCCAACCCCCATCATCCTGTCGCATGGAAAGTAACCATTGGAGACCTCGCTCTACGTGTGGGTCAGTCGCGAACCCTGCTTTGATAAGTATCTCCAAGTATGCAGCAGAATAATTTGGACTATACTGGTCTAGATAGATACCTCTGAAATCACCTTCATCTGTCTGGCAACCAAATAAGAACTCAGCAGCTCTTTGTACTGAAGGGTGTTCTTTGTTCAGGAGATACTTTTCAATCAGTACACCGAGTTGTCTAAAGGTTTCAAGTTGCCCGTATCCCGATATCTCTCTAGAGTCCTCTTTCTTTTTTGGATACTTCCAAGAACCATCATCTTGCTGTTTTCCAAGTATCTTCAATGCAGGTGTAAGCTCCCAGAGGGAAGTGACTGGACCTGTTTCCATTCCTTTGAGGTCTCTCTTGACTTGGAACTGTAAAGCATCGTCTGAAACATTCTCAAACTGTAGTAGTGGATTGTATTTGAGAAAGCGTTGCCAGTCCAAACATCGTTCACTCCTTTAGCCAAATGGCATTTTTAATACATTAACTAAATATTCTTTCGCGACGTATCTCTCATGGATGAGTTTCAATTGAGGTCGAGAAGAGTCGAATTACTGGTCATAGTTGTGTTTTGTTTGTCATTAATACTTCAACCTGTAGGAATTCAGAATATTAATTCAATGGATAGTTACAGTCAGACAACATTACTAGAAACACTACAGACTGCGGAGAATTATGAAGAGATGGACCTTTCAAGAATGAATATGTCACTCTTTCTAAATGAAACAGAGAGTACTGTACTTGGTAACCTCTCCATAGAATATCATAACTCGGATCCGATTGCATTTTCAAGAATCCCCTTTCATCTCTATCTCTCAGGGATGCATTATACTACTCGAGCAGGAAGTGTAGATATCCATAATGTAACAACATTATCTGAAACTCCAACTCCATTACTGTACAATATTCATTCTGCTCAGCATTTGATGTGGGTGAATCTGACAGAAGACCTACTCCCGGGATCATCTGTGGGGTTGAGGATTTCCTTCACCTCAATCTTACCACTAGGAGGTTTTGATAGGGCAGGAGTGAACGGATTTGATAGTAATCAGTCCAAGATGTTCAAGTTTTCAAATGCATATCCTATTCCCTGTGTTTATGATGAATATGATGGATGGAACGTTGATCCATACTTGGAAGTGGGTGATCCATTCTACTTTGATATGGCCCACTACAATATAACTATTCAAGTTCCAAAAGAGATGAAGCTTGCTGCAACTGGAGAGATACAGAGTGTGGAGTTTGAGGGAGATATTGCCACATACTACATCAGACCAATACATCCAGTACGAGAGATAACTTTCTGTGCTTCACGGTATTATGTGGTCGAATCACAGATGTTAGGTGATGTCAATGTCTCAATCTTCCACCTTCCAGCTTCTACCGAGCTCTGGGAGGAGAATGCACTTTTCTGGGCTCTGCGTTCATTTAATCTATTCAATGACTCCTTTGGTAACTATCCTTATACCACACTCAATGTGGTTGAAGAGATTGGAAGATATCAGGGAATGGAGTATCCATGTCAGGTGTATATTTCTCATATATTCTATGAAAACTACAGAGATGAAATATATAGTGCAGATTATCTTGATGCAATCATCGCGAATGAAATCAGTCATCAATGGTGGTATCATCTTGTGGGAGTTGATCAGATAGACCAAGGTTTTCTTGATGAGGGTTTAGCAGTCTGGTCAGTCTACCACTACAATGATATCTTTGATCTTGGTTGGTATGGGTTAACATACAGTTTCATGAACGTCAGACTATCACGTCCTGTTTTAGTCAATCAGTCAATCTACGACGACCCTGATGTATATGCCTTTGCAGCAAATACCAAAACTCCAGTGATCTTAGAGAAGCTGAAGCAGTTATTGGGCGAGGATGAGTTCTTAGGAGCATTGAAATATTTCTTTAGCCAATACAGTTTCAGGATTGCTTTTCTCAGTGATTTTCATGAGGCCATTGAAGAATATCTAAACAGGAATCTAAACTGGTTCTTTCTCCCGATGTTTGATAATGCATACTTGCCAGATTATAGATTCTCAAATGTCACATACTATCAAACTTCTAGAATAATGAATATCAAGATTCAGGACCGCAACGAACTACTACACAAATACAATTACGCACAGCAATTCACCCTTCAAATAGAGAATCCGCAAGGAAATCTTGAGTATAACGTCATCCTAAGTGGAACCACTCTGATTGACATTCAACTCCCTCTGAATGTTACCCAGAGTCCGACAAGGGTCATCCTCGTGTATGATAACTTTACGCTTGTACAACAAAATGGATTCTTCTATAGTTCACTCTATACATTAGACATTAGGATCATTCAGACATCCACAAACACTACTACAACTACAAACACGACAGATACAATGCAGGTTTTTGATCCTTATCTAATCACATTGGTTGTAGTCAGTGGAAGTACAATCATCGTTCTGATTTTGTATATAACGCACAAAAGACGAAAGTAAAAAAATGAAGAGAGGGGTCTCTTAAGACCCCTTCAGATTCTATAGGATTCCTAACAAGCATGCGACTCCTTCGCCGCCTGTGCTGGTAAGCTGCTCTTTAGCTATTTGTTAACTCTTTGGATGGTATTCTTGGTATAATATTGTTTTATCATTTTATGCATAAATTTATAATGTTATTACCTAGATATTGTCTTACCGTTTTCTGAGAAAACGGAACAAGGAGAAAATAAATTGGTAACGAAAAGTAAACAAATCATCATTGGAATACTGCTTCTGATGGTCTGCACAACGACTTTTGGTCTACAGGTGCAACCCGTTGCAGCAGCCGATGAAACGTTCTTTGACAAGCAATTTGGTGCCTTTGGCTTAGTAGGATGGAGTCTCCTCCCCGAAGCAAAATCTGATTTTACTCTGCGTCGTGATTGGTCTGGATATGCTCAGGTCAAGGAATCAGACGGAGATGATGGAATAAGAGCCTATGCAACACATAATATCGATCTTAGAGATTGGACAGGTAATGATGACCTCACAATCAATTTTCGTTATAGTGCAACAAGCTCCTACTCTGGTTCATCACAGGTGACACAGTTTAGAATCGGAATAATGGATGCTGCTTTGAATGTCAAGTGGTCATTTATCGCTAGATCTACCAGTACTTCTATAGCTTGGACTGACAAAACCTTGACTATTCCTCATGAATACCTTGATGCAGCTGAATATACTATCTACTTTGGAGTGTATGATGCGTGGGACTATTGCTGGAATATGAAAGCAAATTGTGACTATATCACCGTATCAGGTCAAGCAAAATAAGATTGTAAATCTAGATATTGGGTTTTAGATTGTTTATGAGAGGGGTTAATCCTCTCTCTTTTTTTTCAACTTCAAATATTGATGTAAAAATGAGAGGAGAGGGGATGAATGATCCCCTCCTTATTCTACAGTATTCCTAACAGACCAGCGACTCCTTCGCCGCCCATGCCTGCAAGTTGCTCCTTCGCAATTTGTTCGTAATACTGCTTTATGATTGACACCATCAGCAATATCCCCGTTCCACTCGCCAGAGCTCCAAAGATATCCGCCGTAGCGGCGAGCACTCCGATGAGGAAACCTCCAAGCCCTGCGACTATGGGAATGTAGCGCTCTAGCAATCGCTCCATGACCTTCTCACTAGTCCTGAACCCAGGAACCATGTAACCGGAGTTGAGCAACTGTCGAGATACATCTCGAGGCGCGATACCACTGATATCAACCCACACTTTCGAGAAGCCCCAACAGAGGAGTATCATAAGCGAGGCATAGATGATAACGTGAACCCAACCTTCAGCTCCTTCCTGGACAAGACTGAAGATGCCTTGCGGCGGCGTTATGTATTTCGCCAAGCCATACGTAGCAATCATCCGTCCTGATGACTCCTCCCGCACAAACGTTCCAATCCAACTCAAGAACGGATTACTGTTGTCACTATTCGCTGCACTCCATATCATCTGTCCAAAGAACAGAATATTTGCGTAGAGTGCCTGTGCCAGAATGACAGGGATGTTTGAAGTGTAGAGGAGTTTGATAGGATATCTTGCCTTCATTCCTCTGTACTTGGCATATTGTAGAGGTATTTCTACACGCACAGATTCTAGCCAAATGACCGCTCCGAATATTACAAACGTAATCATGAGTGAGAAGAGACTGGGTGAAAATGTGTCTCTAAAGACGAACCACGACGCATCCACAGCTTGACCAGTAGTTGTTCCAATACCAAAGGCACGCATGATGTTCGCGATAATTGCTGCGATGATTCCCTTTGGAAGACCAGTAGCTTCTGGATTAGTAGGATCTGCACCGATGTAACCTGCTGGGCCAACACCCTCAGTCTGGGTAAAGTCAAGCATGTTGAACAGAACTTGACCCGCAACATTGGTCATGATGAAGAGTGATACTCCAGAACCAAGACCCCAACCCTTCTGTACAAGTTCATCCATAAGAATAACAATAATTCCAGCCATCAACAATTGTGCAAAGACGAGGAGTGCATTTGTTGGTGTAAGTGCACCATAGGCATTTCCAGCAATGTAAGCAATAGCCTGAAAGCCAGTCATGAAGAGTGCAATGACTTTCTGACCACCAGTAAAGAGTGCACGGTCTTCTGGATCTCCAAAGTCTACATTAATTATTTTTGAACCTGAAAGGAGCTGCATGACCAGACCTGCAGTTACGATTGGTCCTATACCCAACTCCATGAGAGTTCCTCTAGTGCTAGCAAGGATAACTCGCATAGCCCATAGATAGTCTGTTCCTACTGTCCTATCAACTCCATAAAGCGGCATGTGGGACATGATCAGGAAGATTATGAGAACCCCAGCGGTCCAAACAAATTTTTCGCGGAAACTCACCTCTCGGTCAGGCGCCCTTACTTCAGGCATTACCCTGACAAATGGTGACAAAGCTCTTAGAAACATCGAGGTCAAAATAGATTGACTCCTGCAGGTATTTTGTCGGTCGAGATTTGCTGCACCTTTAAATATATCGTAATAAGAGCAAACGTACTCAATGGATAGTAGTTAGTCAACTCATCTCAAAACTGTTGGAGTGATGGGTATGTTGTCTGGGATGAATCTGAGTAATTATCCTGTCCACACAGACTTTTCACCATAGGTTCTCGACAACTATGATTCAACATAGTTAATCAGAAAGACCCACGTCCTACATGGTCAGTGAAGTATTATACCTACTCAGCTGGCAGGTCAATAGTACCACCAATACCCGTAACTTTTTCCCTTGCACGGGGGGTGATGGATTGAACACCAGTCAGGTTTAGCTTTCGAGTGACTTTTCCAGACCCAAGAATTCGGTCAATGCCAAGCCTGGAAACGTCAATATTGTATCGCTTCCCAGTCATTGTCGCAATGCCTTTTTCTACGAGTCGATCTGCAGCTTCATCAATCTCACCAATATTGAGAACAACTGGAGTATCTAGCAGCTTCTGTGGTCTTTTGAAGCCCCACTTACCAAAGTATCTTGGGTTTTCTATCATTATTTTGATGTAGTGATGCTTCTTTGAACCGGCCATTCCCTTTCCGCCTCTTTGTCCTGCGGCTCTATGTCCTTTAGTGAACCCGTATCCGGCTGACCGTTGACCTCTCAATTTGTTAATTTTCTTTGATTTTCGTTTCTGCATGGCTGCTTTCTCCTTATGCTTTCTTCAATCGTACTTCCAGCACACCGTTGCGTATTGCTGATTTTGCTTCGTCTTTCATTACTTTGGAGGGCAATTCGATGACCTTGTGATATGGCCGCTCTGGATTCTCCGCATGGATTGTTAACGAAGATCCTTTGATTCGAACCTTGATCTCATCCCTCTCAACTCCAGGGACCTCAGCTACAACGATGATTTCATCATCTTCCTCTACAACATCTACCAAGGGTTCTAGAGTGTGCTCTTCTGTTCCTGGTGTGTTTCCAAATTTCTGCATCATGGGCTTTCCGTCTGGGCCAAGTCTCATCGAGAAGCCAAAGGTGAATGGATTGATTCCCTCAGGATTTCTGAGGAGCTCCTGAAACTTTTCAGGATCCATAAATGCACCTTCATTCATTCCTGACATCATCCGTTCCATCATTTCTTCTATCTGCTGAATCATTTCTTCAGGAATGAAATCGCCCAAGTATCGGCGCAAATTCTTTCTGGCTTCATCATCGTTGTCCCAAGACATTTTACTAACCTCACATCATACTTACCGCGAGTTCGTTTATACCTTCACCACGATCTCCAGTAATACCACCCATGCCTACCGGGAGGCTTCGTTTCTTACCTTTGTACCCTTTTGATGGTGGTGTCAATCTAAAGACTGGCTTCAAACCTTCAACATCAGATACTTTACCTGTTCCTGAAACAATCGCCTTTGCTAAAGCTTTGATACTACTATGGCTTGAGTTCTTCTTCACATAGGCATCGGTCAATCTACCATTAGCTGGAAGACGACCTCGCTTCCTGAGAAGCTTCTCAACTACTTCCTCAGTTGGTTCACCCCATGTGATATAGTCTTTTGACTTTGCAATCATCCCGCTCAAGCTTGATGAGAGTGTAAATAGTCTAGCTTGATGCAGCCGCCCGAGTAGAAGTTTATCAAGAGTGTCCTCGATTTGAGGGCGAACTCTAACCTGACCTCGTACTCTGATAGCTAAGATCAGTTTCTCTGTTTCACTCATCACTCAGTCACTCCTGATGATACCCACTCTTGAGGTGGAAGCATTCTGTATGTCTTTGTGAGTGCCTTAACGAATGCTTTGGCAAAGTTAGATGAGGTTCTGGACCGCCCTTTTGTAATAGACCATACATCATGAAGCCCAGCGATTCTGAGAACAATCTTACCCACATCTGCAGTCACAAGACCAGTTCCTTTAGGTGCAGGTCTCAGTGTAACTTTAACCGACCCAGAGGTGCCATCTACCTCGAATGGAATACTGTGTGGATCATGACATCGACATTCCCAGGAACCGCAGCCTCTCCTGAACATTGTGATGTTTAGTTTAGCTCGTGCTTCAGCAGCTCGTACTGCAGGCACAAATTCTGGGGCTTTGCCAATTCCAATCCCGAGTACACCTTCACCGTTTCCAATAATAACAGTCAATCTGAAGCTTTTCTGCTGCCCGCTATCAGACTGTCGTTGCACCATGCTAACATCTACAACTTCCTGTCTCAAATCTGGGAACAGAGCATCAACAATCTCAGGCTCCCTGATTCTGTAGTTGTTTCGCAATATCTCTTCTATACTGTTAATGTGACCATCCTTGACTAATCTGCCAAGTTTTGTCTTTGGTACCCATTCATCTAACGGATTGACTTCAGCTCGGGGTGCTCTTCGTCTTCTTTGTTTACTCATCACAAATCATCCCCTATTTCTTGCTCCTCTTGCCTTTCTTACCCTTACCTCGAGCGATCAGCTTCTTGGGCTTGGGTTTCCTTGGCACAGCGCGAGGTGGTTTAACCTCAGGAACTTCCTTCTTTGGTTTCTTTGCCGCTGGTTTTTTAGCAGCCTTTGCAGGTGCCTTTCGAGTCTTCGTCTTCTTTAGAGTCGCAGCGGGAATCTCTAGAAGGGTTTTCTTCACATTGTCAAATTGCTTTGGAATTGTCGTGATAGTGGTCTTAGGTTTACCAATTTTGGAGAACATCTGAGTTTCTTTGATAGTGCTGTAGTGTTCATAGCTATCAACGATATGTTTACCAGAAATTCGATCTTCATCAGGAAGAATCTCTGGGCTATGGGGCACTTCAATACCAGCATCGACTACACCTTTGAGTGCTGCATAGATTCTTGAGCCCTTGATAGGTGGATTGAGACCTACATCAAGGACTGCCTCTTTGACTCCTCTATTCTTTGCTCGTAGTCCTGCAAGAAATCCAGTAAGATAAGCTGCAGGGAGGTTACCAGTACCTGCGTTCCAACCATGATCAGACAATTCACTGGCAATAGCTGATGCTAGGGTCATATCACCAACAACGTTAGCGGTTATGATCTGAACCAGTGTACTTGTGTTTGTCTTTCTTACGACCAGTCTTGGACGCCTTGATTGTAGAAGGCTTTTTCGACGATAGTAGTTTGTCTTGCCCTCTCGGCGGCGTCTGAACTTTACTCTGTATGTTGGTCCATGTGCCATTACTTGGACAGCCTCCTCTCTGATATGTATGTACGAAGGTGAGCAGTATTACGGAATGCATTTCCTTTGGCTTTCAAGTAGAGTTCGCGATAGACCTTAGGTGTGATTTTTCCTGTATCACGTAGAATCCGTAGTTCCTTACGCATTGGACGAATTTTCATCATCCAGCGTTCTTTACCACTCATGTTTGATGATGCCTTGCCTTTCTTTCTGCCAGGTCCCTTTCGTTGACCCTTTCTCTTCTGGTTGAGAATATGACGGGCTCGGCCTCTACTCACACCGATTGCTCGTTTCTTCTGGATAGCTCCTTCATCAATCAGACGTTTAACGTCATCTCTTGTGATTGCAAGACTGACTTCATCTTCAAATTGAGGATCAATCCATACACGGGATTGGCCTATTTTCATGACATCGGCAGCGAGTCTCTTTTGTGTGGAGAGTTTCATTACTAGTCCTCCTCCAAGTCAAGATCTGTGAAGAGATCTTCTTCACCAATCTCTTCGGTCGTGCCAGGATTGAGCACGTGCAATAGTTTTGCATCTGCTTCAGCTAAAATTAACTGACGCTTTCTTCCACCGACACTACCACCAATACGTACTGCGTGAATATCAGCATCAAGACCCTCAAGATCTGCAGGTCTGTGTACTATCACTTCTTCGTACAGCGATGGGTGTAAATATCGAACTGCTTTTGGTGAACGATAACCAGAAGCGACCATAGCAATTCTGCCTTTCTTCTTCTGGCGTGTATAACTATCAATTCCACGTACTTTTCGCCATCGATCAGTTATACGAATCCAACGATGTGCTTGGTCTGCGCGGAATCGGGGTTTGCGTTTCTTCTTGTTATCTGCGAGTCGGACAATTCTCTGTTCTACTTTCAAGAATCTTGCAGGAGTTTCAGGCTTCGTCTTTACCTTCTTTGGTTTTGGCGTGGCCTTGGCTTTTGGTTTAACCTTTGGCTTTGCTTCAGCTTTTGGTTTATCTTCAGCTTTGACCTTTATTTTTTCAGCCTTAGGTTCTGCTTTTTTCTTGGACTTCTCAGCTTTTACCTCAGTTGTCTTAGGTTTGGCTTCTTTCTTAGGAGGGGCTGTGCTTGGAAGTGCATCTTGGGCAGCTGCAATCAATGTTTCAGCTCGTGATTCACTTAGTCCTTCTACTTTTGCCGCAAGCTTGTCAGCCTTTGCCCGAGACAGATTCAACACTGTCTTTACTCCGGCCTCTCTTAGCTTCTCTTCTAGCTTGGGGCCCAATCCGGGCAGGTCACTTAATTCTGGTTTCTTTGACATCTTGTTGCCTCCTATACAATGGACTTAACCTCTTCACCCTTCGTCTTCCGGATTACATAGATTCCATCCATGAAGACTCGCCTATCCTTATCTCGAATCCTACAGGCTTGCTGAATATTTGCAGCGCTTTGTGATACATGCTCTATGTTGATTCCACTGATGAATATCTCATCTTCAGTTATCCGAATATCAATATCGCCAATCAAATTTGCGCTTCTATTTCCACGTTCACCGATGAAATTCTTGATTATCATGATATTGCCTTGTTGCTCCACAGTGATTGGAAAGTGGCTGTAAACAATCTTCATCTCGTATTCATAACCGAGGGTAACACCAAGTTGCATATTACGTAAATGAGCTATAACAGTACCTACCAAAGCTCTAGCACGTTTCCTACTGACATGTGTTCCCACAATAACTTCATTGCCTTCAATCTTGATAGTCGTCTGAGGTTCTGGAAATGAACGTTGAAGAGTTCCTTTCGGACCAGTAACAGTGATTGTTTTACCTTCAAGAGATACCTGACATTCACTAGTGATTTCAATCCGTTTCTCATAGACTGCTTCTTTAGACATTTGTCAGATCACCTCAATATACATATGCTAGTAGTCTTCCACCGATTCCTCGGGTCTTTGCATCCTGGTGAGTCATCACACCGGCGGGTGTTGTGACGATTAGAATTCCATAGTTGTAAGCTGGGAGGAATCGCTTCTCATATTTTTCAAAGCCGTCCCGTCTAACTGGAAATCTGGGTTTGATTACGCCACATTTGTTCGTACGTCCCATGAGTTGAATACGGAATCTACCCGCATTCCCATCGTCAATACGTTCGAATTCACCAATGTATCCCTTTGACTGCATAACTTGCAGTACCTTTTCAATCAGGTTAGATGCAGGTGCAATCACCACTTCGGCTTTGCCAACAATCTCACTGTTGTAGATGTTAGACATTGCATCAGCCAATGGGTCTAGTAGTGTCATTTTCTCTAAGACCTCCTTACTGGTACTTCCGGAATCCGAGCTTTTCCGCTGTTTCTCTAAAACAACGTCTGCACATGTACAGGTTATACGATCTAATGATAGCCTGATGTGTGCCACAACGGACGCAGGTTCTATTGCCCTTACCACTTTTCTTTCGTGGACGACTACGATCTTTCTTTGTACTCATCTATAATCACCTCAGAACAGGTATGTCCGTTCTCGCTCCTTTTCTAGTATCTCAATACCAAACTTAGTCTTGACAAACACCATGCTCTCCTCGGGGGTAAGCCTGTGCCTGTATGGTACCTTTGCTTTTCGTCTGCGTCGTCGCTTTACCCTGTAACCAGGTCGTTCAACACAGACGGTAATGTTCATTCCTTGTACTCCAAGTTGCGGATCGTATTTGACATTAGGAATATTGATGTGCTCAGCTATTCCAAATGCGAAATTACCGTCATCATCCCAATTTTTCAGGAGGAGTACATCATCCTTAGCCTTCATGGTCCTCTTGAGAAAATCCTCTGCGATTTTATTACGAAGAGTGACTCTAACAGCTATCGGTTCATTCCGGCGGATTCCGAAATCACGTACTGTTTGACGAGCTTTGGATTGAACCGGAGTCTGACCAGTAAGTTGCTCAAGGATTGTTGTAGCTCTGTTAAGGTCATCACCGCCCCCTGTACAGATATCCACGACTACCTTTGCTATGAAAGGCTCTCTCATTGGATATGCTTTCCAATCGTCAATGTAGATTTTTTCATTCTCAATGCTCATCAAGAACTACCTCCATCTACTTGAAGCCGGACTTCGGGTTTGGTCTTACCTACAACAAACACGTATTCTAATGCTGTCTGGAATCGGTTTCCTTCAGGATCTTCCAATGTCACTGTGCTAGCATGTGTACCCACACGCTTAGCAATCTCAATGACTTTTCCTTCATTGCCAACGTTCCTTCCCCTTGATACTACTGCATATACACCATTTTCAAGTTCAAGAGACCCCAGTATCTTCTGCTCAGGGATACCTATCTTGAGAGTATCAAGTGTATTGTATTTCGATGGTTTTTCACCTTCTGGCAGAAGAAGTGTGCGACCATCATGTAGACCCAACTGAATTTTTCCACCAGAGACCATCGACTTGGTTTCAATCCTGCAGAGTTTGAATTCTGCTTCCTTGTCATCTATTTTGACAAGATTGTATCCACCACGTTTCTTTGGAATAAGACGGAACCTTTCTCCAGAGGTTGTTATGTCAAGCACATCCATAATACCTACTGGGAATCGAGGATCTTTTCGAATATGTCCATCAACTTTTACTTGACCGCTAGAGAGAATGGCTCTTACTTCACGCATATTCTCAGCATATCCCAAGACCTCTCGTAGAACTATTGCTAATGTTAAACAATGCTCTCGGGGATGAGGGCCAGGAATAACGCGAGTTGTGAACTTACCTGTTTTTCTCTTAATTGGCCAGTACCTTGGCGCTGGAAAGCGCTTCAGATGCTTCTTCTGACCTCTTCTTGTCATCTATTCTTCACTCTCCGCGATTTTCATTACTTTGCTCTCGATGAGCTGTTTTCTCTCATCATCCAACTCAAGTTTCACAAGCATGATATTGGATGGGTGAATTGCAATATTCACTTCTTTTCCATCAGCTTTTGTGACAGTGGCACTGTCAAGGAAAACTTCAACATCTTTGTAGTCCACTCTGATGACTTTGCCTTCTGTATCACGGAACTGGCCTCTCATAATTTTAACAAGATCACCAGTCTTAACAACTAACGATCTTAGTCCATATTCTTCTTGCAAGAACTCGTCAAGTCTACACTTGAGCCGTTTCTTGTTAGCGTGAATGGGAGAACTGTATATCCTCTTTCGTTGCTTTCCAGGGGACTTTGAACTTACTTTCTTTGTCATTTCATTCACCTTCACACTATCTTTGAAGCAATTGCTGCCACTCGAGGCCATTTCAGAGTGACTTCCCTTGCCATAGGACCCCTGAGTTCTGAACCTTGGGGTTCTCCACCAGGTTTGACCAGAACTGCTGCGTTATCCTCAAATTGCATCCAAGTACCATCAGGTCTCCTGAAGGCTTGTCGCTGTCGTACAATAACTGCCTGAAGCACTTGCTTCCTCAGTTCTTGTTTTCCTTTCTGAACTGATACATTGACCAGGTCTCCTACTCCAGCTTTGCCGAGTTTCCGCAGTTTTCCTTTGTATCCGAAGACCGTAATCAGTTGGAGTTCTTTTGCTCCGGAATTATCAGCACACAAGAGTGTAGCTCCAATTGGTAAACCTCTAGCAATCCGTGGTATGAATTTTCTAATTCCTCTACCGACTTTTCGTGACATTGATTATTCCTCCTGTGCTCCTTCAGAATGCGTTACTGCAACAACGACACATGACACATTCTTGCTCAAAGGTTTGCATTCAACAACCTTCACTGTGTCACCAATTTTGACATCAATGCATGGTGGAAGATGTGCAAGTTTCTTTGATCTGCGTCGTTCGTATCGAGCGTATTTCTTAACAAGACTTAGAAAATCCTGCTGGAATACTATTGTGTTGTACATTTGCGTGCTAGTCACTAACCCCTCCATGACTCTACCTCTTACTGAGAGGTTTCCATGGAATGGGCAATGAATATCATTACATGTCTTCTCTGGCGGCTCCACATTTGGTATGCCAATGTTCCGAACCTTAGTTTTGGTTTCAGCCATTCTCACCAGCTCCTATTGAGGCGTTTCTTCATTCTATCCTCTGGTCTTCCATGTAGCACACTGCCGTCAACGCGGACCACTGCACCATTGGGAAGGGTGATGTCAAAGACACAGACGCTTTTTGGAACGTTTACCTCGCCACTCTTGGTATCCAAACGGATCATCTCCTTTGTTTCTCCAAGAATGATTCCACTTCTGCATTTCAGAGTGGGGTCTCTTGACTCAACAATATGTGTCACAAGACCTGTGAGTTCGTGTCTTACTATATTCTCGGGGGCTATTCTCATTTGGTGACCTCCAGTTCTTCTTCTCGCTGAATTGTCAGGATGCGAGAGATAGCCTTTCGTACATTTCGAATTTTATACGGATTTTCAGTGCCACCACCAGTGGCAACATCAACTCTGATGCTGGACATCTCGTTGTAGAGCTCTTCGAGTTTCTTCTGACGTTCAGCCGGCGTGAGCTTGCGAATTTCTTTGGTACTGAGTCCAGCCATTACTCACTAACCTCCTCGTCCAATGCATCTAGTTCTTCTAGATCATCTATGATGTTTTCCTCCACTTTTTCCGCACCTTCAGGTGCAGGTTTCTTTGGTTCCTCTTCAGGAACTTCAATTGGAGCATCATCAATATCTGGAAGTTCTTCGGTTGTGGTTACATCTTCTACAAGCTCAAGTCCATCAAGTTCTTCCAGCTCGCGAAGTTCATCAATATCTGTGATACCTTCAAGAGATTCCTCTACTGCTTCTTCTTCTTCTTCAGTAGTCTCTTCGCCAGGTGTCTTAACAAGTGCAATCTCCTCAGGCTTCTTAGGCTTGGGAGCTTTAATTTTGATTATTCCTGGTAGTTTAGTTTCAGGGCGCATAATTCGAACCTTGATACCTATGACCCCAGGCTTGAGAACTGCTCTGTCATCAGCTTCATCTACAAACAGATCAGCGGGTTCGCCAGTTTTAGCGATAACACCCTGTTTGAATTTCTGATACCGGGCTCTTCTGCTAGAGAGTTTACCCTTAACGATAATCTCACAGCCAACAGCCCCAGCTCTCATAACTCTTCGTAGAATCCAATATGCCATTCTGCGGAATCGAACGCCTCGCTCTAGCTGTCTCGCTAGTCGTGATGCCATTACAGCAGCATCCAACCATGGATTCTCTATCTCATTGACCTCAACCTGAACATTCTCTATACCAAACTCGTTCTCAAGAATGTAAGTAAGTTCTCTGATCTTGGCACCTCTTCGACCAATGACCACACCAGGTCTTGAAGCATGAACTACGACTTCTGTCTTCATGGGCATCTTTCTGATTTCAACACCACCGTAACCAGCAGCATTTAGCTCATGGCCCAAGAATTCGTCTATTGCTAGGCGACGAGAGTTTTGTTCTATGAAGTATTTTACAGCTGACATTTAACCAACCTCTTCTAATACTATTTCTACATGAGAAGTGTTCTCAGTGTAAGGAGTACTTCGGCCGAAAGCTCTCTCGATGTATTTCTTGTAGGCCCGTCCTCTATGCGTAACAGCATGAGCTATTCTTAGTCGATCAATATCCAGACCTTTATTGTCTGCATTTGCTTCCGCGTTACGCAGTATTTTCAGAATATGTTCTGAAGCTTTGACCGGATGACCACCTGACATCCACTTTTTCATTCCAGAGTGGTGTCCACGTTTCTTATTGTGACGTCTATAAGGAATCCATGCTTTCTCTTCCATAACTTGTTCAAGGAGTTCGATCGCTTTGTCCAGCATCATTCCTCGAATTTCAGCACAAACTTCTCTGCACTGTTTTGGAGAGACCCGTATATTCCTTCCACTTGCAATGGCTGTTCTGTCGGGATCAATGCCTATGATTGAATATCCATATGATGGCATATTGCCTCACTTCCGCTGTGGGACTTTTCTAAGCTTACTTTGCTGTTGTAAACTCAAAGTCTTTGCCGCAACTATTAACCACTCCAAATCCTACCGGCACACGTTTACAGGCTGTTCTCGCGAGCAGAACTAGATGCCTGTACTGCTTCCATCGGTTCTGAAACAGTCACGTTCTATCTGCGACTAACTCGGTTTCGGAAGAGTTTCGCATTTAAATCTATGCACCTGAACGAGAATTCTCTAAGGATTGTTACCAAATTCAGCAGTCACACGTCTTAGGACAGGGGTCCGTACTGAGTCTTCGATAAGCTTGATTCCCGCATCAGTTAGGGTCCCTTTTATATAATGAACGCCAGCACTCTGAATGTATACTAATTTCTTCTTCTTGAGTTTCTGCAAGCTTCCAAGAACGATTTGAGTGAGTTCGTCTTCCGTGACATCAAGCCCACCACCAGGAATTTGTAAGGTCTCACTCATCTTCAATATATTTCTCATTGAACTAAGTTGACGTCGATGATTATCATATGGATTTGAAAACATCCACAGTAGAACAATCAAATCAACTATCTCGAGACCAATGTCTGGATTTCGTTCCAGCGCTTTTTGGGCTACGAGTTCAACAATTGGCATTACTATCACAAACTAATACATTTGAAACCTATTCAATGAATCGAATTACTTAGACTAGACTTACGCTAGTGACGCTAGGTTGGAAGATAGCTCCATTACGTAAGAGGCGTTCTAGTGAACTATCGACCGATGCCTCTGAAATTCCCACTTGTTCGAAGTGACGGATAATCTCGTCAACTTTGAGTGGACCTCCACTCTTTTCAAGTAATTCAATGATTTCTGAAGAAACATCCCTAGTTGAAAGATCAGGGGAGGATTCTTTGTCCTCGGTAATCACAAGCTGAACAGTCCAAGGTTTTGGAAAGATAAGTGCTCCATTGTTTGATAGACTCTCTAGTTGCTTTTCGACCCAAGACCAAGCTAGTCTATCTTCTGTTGTCAGCTCTTCTAGTCTATCAAGTGTGCACGATTGCCCGTGAGCTTCTTTCTCCAAGATGGTCATTAAACGTCTTCGTTTTCCTTCAGGTGCAGGTTCATCATCGTTGTTTGTAATATCATCCGCACTAACGCGTTCTGATGGCACGAAAGACTTGACTCGCTCGCGTGAGCGTTCCACAGCATCTTTGAAGTCATCCCCGCCCTTTGAAGCATTAAATAGCTTAACTGCAGCAGAGGCTTGTTCTGGAGAGTCAAACAATGCAAGGTTGGCTTTGGTTATGTCAATGATGCTCCCACAATAACTACATCTTCTCCGTTTCTGACCAAACGGGGAATTTGTGAACCCTTTGCACTTTGGGCACATGAATACTACGAACTGCTTCACCAGGACTACCTCGCCTTCACTAAACTACTACTATCTTGAGTATATAATGGTCTATCTCTCTGGTCAAATAAATACGGTTATATCTTGCGCACAATGCGTGGAAATTGGGAATGCTACGATGGCAAAAAAAGCAAAACAGATAGACGTTGACCCCAAAATGTGCAAAGGTTGCCATATTTGTATCTCTGTTTGTTCCCACGGTGTGCTGAAGAAAGCAGATGTGGTAGATAATAGAGGTTTCTACCTACCAGTTGTTGCAGATCTAGATGCATGTGTAGTCTGTCGCCTCTGTGAGATGGAGTGCCCAGATTTTGCGATTTCTGTTGTTGAAGTAGAGAGTTAGTGCTATCGAATCAAATTACCTGTTTTTGACTCGGATTCAATGAGATAAAATAATACATGCACAGATATATGATTAGACGCTGAATTGATTAGTCTAGAAGGTGTATGAAGTGTCGAATCCAGAGATCCAAGTTCTTCTAAAAATACGAACTGAATTGAACTCAGAAATAGATAGACTGAAGGATATGATTGCCAGATTAGAGGTACACATTGAGTCACTTGATGCACAAATTGCTAGAGGTAGTTTTGTAACTGCTGATGCGGCAATCCCAAAAGAAGGTACCACAGCTCGGCCAACTTCGATTATTGAAACAGGAGAATCACAGACAATTACTATAATGAATAAAGCAGGTAATCTTGAACTTGGAATGGTTGAAACAATTGAGCAGACAATGAGAATTATTCCGGCAGAACACGCAGTCTATGACATCACTCGAGGAGCATTTGCTCGTTTCTTTCTCGAAAGAATATTAGGAAAGTTCCAACAAGAAGATCGACATCGTGTTGAAAATGGAGAGATCGAATGGGAGGATGCATTCGATTTCGAAGTAAATGCGGAAGACAATATTCTCGATGAAATGATAATTCGCAATATTGGTGATGATGCTCGACAAAAAGAGATACATACAGCACTCCGATGGGCACTGGAAAAGACCTACAGTGCTAGATGAATGAGTGTGGCGCCTATAAGAACAGACCTTCACTTCCATTGCAAAAGAATATAACACGGAAGCAGATTTCTAGGGATACAACTCATTCAGTGAAAGTCCGGAGAGGAGCAGATGGCATCACACCACGAGCACGATGATTTGGCAGTTAGTCCTCAAGTGATTGTATCGATGGTGCTTAATGCTCATGAGTTTTACAAAGAAAAGAAAATTGAGAGTAGATATGAAAAGATGGCACTAGATCTGGTGCGACGGTTCATATCACGTGAGGGTATTCCAAGAGAGGAAGATCCCTTCTTCTCGGCGGCACTCTACATTGTAACAAGACATCCATGGAGTCATCCAAACCCACTTACCAAGTCAAACTTTGCCTCTAAACTTATGATGAAAGAATCAAGTCTGGAATGGTATACAGAGAGTATCTGTGAGAAATTAGGATTCTCCGTACTTCACGATAATACACTGTTACCATTTTTCATGGATCCTCAGGGAATCATTGCTAGTGTTCTAGATTCTGTTGTTCGTGCAAGTGTTGGTGAAGAGGTTGTTAAAAGTATCATCAGTAGAAACGTTGAAGCTCCAGAACATCTCGCAGAGAAAATAGTAGACCAGCTCTGCAATGTCGTTAAAATAGTCCCTGCGGTATTTGAACAAGAAATCTATAATCTGGTTCGTCGTAAGATAGAGGTTGAGAGTAAGTATCTCTCAGACCAAATCAGCAGACGATAGTACTTTTAGGAGTTCTCTGGTTGAAGGGTTACCTCTTCTACAAATATCCGACCAGCAACTACTTGGTCTATCGAGTGAATGACTGCACCAGCTTGCTCTAGTATTTCCTTGATAGTATCAAAACGCAGGTCATCTCCTTCAACAGTGATTGTGATGCTCTCTGTGTTCTGGTCTACTTCTTTCAATGAAATATTCAGACCACTCACACGTTCGTCTCGTGTCAACATTATTGCAAGGTCCGTCAATCGCGGACTGTGCGGTTTCAAAACGTCCAGTACAATTCTACGTATGCCGTGAGGCAATAATTACATTCCCCATGTTTGACCGTATGGTCATATTTTTCTAAATAGATGCTTTTAGAGCTTACTTGTTAAACCTTACTAATGGGAACTAAATTGGAAGAGAGGTGTGTTTTTTCGAGGGACCTGTCACATGGCGCGATTTTTCCATACAATGAGTACAATTCCCGAAGGCTTATATCAAGTTCAAGTGAAATACAACATTGTCCTCAACTCTTTTGAGGTACGCCGGGAATATTCAGGATGGACTCTGCTGTGAAACAGGACAGACTAGATAAGCAAACCAGAGACAAGAAAACAGACAGTTCGGACATACCGAATGTGAGATCAGTCAAATACGAGTCAGGTAGAACTATTGACATCGATGTAGCAGATTTCAAGGGTCATCCACTATGGTCTATCCTTATTGAAACTGCCAGAAACAATCCGTTGTTTCCAAATCGAGCTGGCTATGCCCACAGTAAGATAATTCCTCAAAACCCAAAGATTACACCAAAGGAACTCGCGGGTAAACTTTCCATTACTGTTGGGGAAGCCCTAGCAATTCTTGAAGGTTATGAGATTCCTTCAAAATAAGTAAGAGCCATAAGTCGTTATTTTTATGCACATCCGTTGAGCACGGAGTAGGTTTGATACCTATGAGTGGAACTGCTGGATTTAGAGACCCTAGATATGCTGAAGCAATCACCAAAGAGATCAAGTTTCGAGCTAAAGGGAAGCAACTGCGTATAATTCATGTCTGTGGAACACATGAAGATACAATAAGTCAGCATGGACTCAGAGCGCTTCTCCCAGAAGGGCTCAATCTGGTAGCTGGTCCAGGATGTCCTGTTTGCGTATGTGCAGCAGAAGATGTAGATATGGCTATTGAACTGGCTCGCCAAGGGCATATCATCGCGACTTTTGGCGATATGTTTCAAGTCCCTTCAACAAAATCCTCACTCGCAAAAGAACGCGTAAAGGGTGCTGATGTTCGAATTGTATATGGAGTCAGTGAAGCCGTAGAGATTTCAAAAAAGAATCCAGAAAAAGAAGTTGTATTTATTGGAGCAGGTTTTGAAACCACTGCACCTACAATGGCACTTGAGCTGATTCGAAGACCACCATCTAACTTCTCGATATTGACCTCTCTCAAAGTTATTCCTCCAGCAATGGATCTGCTTGTGGATATAGAGGGATTCGATGTTGATGGATTCATAACTCCAGGTCATGTAGCCGCAATTGTTGGGACAAATGCATTCCAATCTTTTGCTGAAAAAACCAAGACTCCATGTGTTGCTGCGGGCTTCGAACCACTTGATGTTCTAGAAGCCATCAGGATGATTTTGGTTCAGCTTGATGAAGGGAGAGCAGATTCCGAGAATGAGTACACACGCGTTGTTCGACCTGAAGGGAATATTGCAGCACAGAAAGTTCTGAATCAAGCATTCCGTATCGATGATGCACCATGGAGAGGTCTCGGGATTATTCCAAAGTCAGGTTACTTCATCAGGAAAGAATTTGCAGAACATGATGCAAGAGTTAAATTTGACTTTCCTGAAATAGAATCGATAGACCTTCTTCCAGGGTGCAGATGTCATGAAGTTATCTTAGGAATGGTCGACCCAGTAGATTGCAAGTTATTTGGAAAACGATGCACTCCAATGGATCCTTATGGTCCCTGTATGGTTGGTCATGAAGGCACCTGTAGAATCCGTTATGAGAATGTTGATGTATAGATTTAGAAATAAGAGGGAGAGTTTGCACACACTCCAGAGTGATAAAAAGGAGAGAAGGGTCCGTTTTTGGAATCTGGGGGCATCTAACGACAATGGTTGAAGAGTGCAGAACTCTCCCACGTTATACAATTGGGAGTGAAGTAACAAAAGGACTCTTGTGTTCCAACAGACAGTTAGTAATAATTACCTACGAGTTCTTTTCCTCTCTGCATCTTTTAATTCCTTGAGAGTATTGAAATTAACAAAAGTGTCTAGATCAGGATCAAACTGATTGAGAGTCTCTGTGGATACATAGAGAACATGTTGAATCCTATCAAGAAGGTCGCTCATCCGACGGAGTCCTTGCTCCATGATGTCCAAGCCAAGAGCATATGCATGCTCTGCATGGTATACTGAATGAAGTGGTTCAATGTAACCAGAAGGCCAGGATGGAATAACAGCACCATGTCCTGGACTAAGTCGAATAAGCATCTTGAGGAGCTCAGGTTCGGCCAAAGGAGTGTCAACTGGTAATAGAATGACGTGGGTGGTTTCTGTATGCTCAAAAGCAGTGAGTGCGCCTGTTAAAGCACACTTTGGTTCTCCTTCAGGATCGATGACAATCTTTGCATTCTTTACATATGGGTCCAGACGATTCCCCTGTTCTTCATCTGAAACCACAACAAGAATAGTGGAGGAAATTCGTTTGGCAATATCCAACATATGTAAAATGAGTGGTTTTCCTTGGAACTCTGCTAATGCTTTATCGGATCCAAAGCGCTTTGAAGAACCACCTGCAAGGATAGCCACGGTTATGTCGTTCATATTCTCCACTATCTCTCTGACAAACTTTCTGCAAGATAACTTCTTACCTACGAGGATTCCTCTCGAGCTGCTAGGTATTCTGTTATCATGGCTGCAATCTGTCCGTCTGTATAATGTTGTGAAGCAATTGCGCCACTTGCACATGTTGATGTACAGGTTCCACAACCCTTGCACAATGCGGGATTGATCTCTGCATGACCTCGCTCATTCAGTGATATTGCATTGTAGGGGCAGACAGAGATACAGACTTGGCAGCCTGCACACTTGTCCTCATTAACGACAGAGAAGTATGGATCAACGTTGATCTTTCCTTTGCCCATGAGTGCCATTGCACCAGAAGCTGCAGCTTTTGCTTGAGCCACTGTATCAGGAATATCCTTGGGACCCTGTGCCATTCCAGCCACAAAGATACCATCATTAAATGAATCAACAGGACGAAGTTTGGGGTGGGCTTCTAACAGGAATCCGTCAGGTGATACACTAAGATTCAGTGCATGTGCAACTTTCTTTGTTGAATCAGGTGCAACAACGCCAGTTGAGAGAACAACAAGATCCACACCAGTCAACTGGATTGGTTTTCCAAGCAGAGTGTCCTCACCTCGAACAATCAAACTCTGGGTCTCGTCATCTTGGAAGATCTCTCCAACTCTTCCACGAATGAAAGTAACACCTGCTTTTGCTGTGCTCTCATAAAATTCTTCGTAACCTTTTCCAAAGGTTCTGAGATCGATATAGAAGATGTAAACAGCAATTCCAGTCTTATCACGAATCATGCGAGCCTGTTTGATTGCAGTCATGCAACATACTCGGGAGCAGTACTTGTTGGTGAGTTCATCACGACTTCCGACACACTGGACATAGACTATTTTCTTGGGTTTTGCAAGATCTGAGGGTCTTACAATGTGACCCTGTGTAGGACCGGCTGAACTGAGCATGCGCTCAACCTCACCTATGTTAACAACATTAGAAAACTCACCATAACCATACTCTGGCTTCTTAGTTGCATCAAATAACTCAAATCCTGTAGAAACGATAATTGTGCCAACTTCAATCTCGATGATTTTCTCCTTGTCATCATAATTGATTGCGCCGGCTTCGCATTTGTCCTTGCACTTACCACACCGAACTGCATCAACACCCAAACAATTGTCCATGTCAAGAAGGTATGCAGATGGAACTGCTTGTGCAAAGGGGATGTAAATCGCCTTCCTGTAGGATAATTGAGCTTCGAAAGCGGCAGGGATATCAACAGGACAAATTTCACTGCAGTCACCACATGACGTACAGGTTTCAAGGTCAACATACCTTGGACTTTGTCTAATCTTTACTTTGAAGTTCCCAACAAATCCATCAACGGATTCAACTTCAGCCAAGGTGATAAGGTCAATATTGGGATGTGCTCCGACCTCAGCCATACGAGGTGTAAGAATACAGCTAGAGCAATCAAGGGTAGGAAATGTCTTGTCCCAGCGAGCCATCTTGCCGCCAATACTGGGTTCCCTCTCAACTAAGTGAACTTTGAATCCAGCATTCGCAAGATCAAGAGCTGCGCTGATTCCAGCAATCCCCGCTCCAATAATAAGAGTGGACTTCTTTATCGTGACTTCTGGTTCATCAAGAGGTACAAGAAGTCTTGCTCGTGCAATAGCCATTCTAACAAGATCGATTGCCTTCTCGGTGGCTGCTTCAGGATCGTCTGAATGAATCCAAGAGTCGTGTTCTCGAATGTTAGCAATCTCCAAAAGGTAAGGATTGAGACCAGCCTCTCGCATAGCCTGCCTAAATGTTGGTTCGTGCATACGAGGACTACATGCAGCGATGACAATACCATCAAGTCGACTACTCTTGATATGATCTTTCAGAATCTGTTGACCGGGCTTGGAGCAGACATACTTGTAGTCTTCAGTCACCTCAACATTTGGTAACTCACGGATGGCTTCCAATACTTTTTCGATATCAACAACGCCAGCAATATTACTTCCACAGTGGCAGATGAAGACACCAATCTTCTTTTCAGACATATTTAATCCTCGAATTCAATCCAGCCTATATTTTCGATGGCAAAGTATTGTTCATACTGATTCCATCGGATACCTGCGCCGTCGAGCTAGTGCAATAAAGTGTTTCGGGAGCTGACTTTGATATAGTTATGTTAGACAATACTCACACAATTGCCAAGAGGAATTCTGTTCTAATCAAAGACAAGAGCATCACCACAACCGTAAAAAGCCAGACGGGACCGAAGACACATACAGTTGGAGGTTACACCATGTCTGGAAAGGTATGGAAATACATCACAGAAAAGATTGCATCAGATGGCGCTTGCCACTTCTCACTACTTGATCCAGATCCGCTTTCGACTAGTATTGCGAATGTTGTCGAACAAGCAATATTAGTAGAGAAGGCAGGGAGTGATGCCATTATGGTGGGAGGAAGTACCATCTTTGGGGTCATTGATGAGGCTGTTGCAAAAATTAGTGAAGCTGTAGAGATTCCTACAATTCTCTTTCCAGGAAATATTACTGGTGTATCGGAACATGCGGATGCAATGTTCTTCATGTCTCTGTTGAATAGCACCAATCCATACTGGATCATTGGAGCACAGGCACTTGCTGCTCCAAAGGTCAAAATGACAGGGATAGAAGCAATAGCCATGGCATATCTGATGGTAGCACCTGGAAAGACTGCCGCATGGGTAGGAGATGCTAAACCATTCCTTCGAGACAAACCAAAGTTACCTGCAATGTATGCAATTGCTGCAGAGCTACTGGGAATGAAACTTGTATACCTTGAAGCAGGGAGTGGTGCAGAGGGTGGAGGAGTGCCACCAGAGATGATTAGAACAGTTTCTCAATTCATTGAGATACCGGTTATAACAGGTGGTGGCTTTAACGACAAAGAATCCGTTGTGAATGCTGTAAATGCAGGAGCTTCGATTGTTGTTCAAGGAACTTACATCGAAAAGCAAGTGCAACAGGATAAAGGCGAAGGTCTCAAGAAGATAGTTAAAGGTCTCAAGGAAGCAGGCGCCAAGAGAGTTTAAATACTTGGCACCCCTTTTGATGCTCGACTCATTGGGAGGTTTTCAAACCCGTGTCATCGAAGACTGAAATGTTGAAAGAACTTCTTTTAGATTTGAGTAGAGCCTCCCAAGGAAATGTGGAAGCTAGTGCAATTATATCAAAATCGCAAGGGCTGACAATCCATTCCCACTATCCGGATGGCTTTGATGACAAAAAGATCCCTGAAGAAGATGTAATCGCTGGAAGGTCAACACAGATTCAAGAAGCCACTCGAAAAGTGTTCAAACAACTTAAGCGTGGACCTTTAGTCAGGATGCTTATCGAAGGTGAGAGCGGGTATATCATCATATGTGATGCAGGAGCAGACGCGATTCTGGTTGTTCTCACGAATAAACGAGCCAATATAGGATACATGTTCTTCTCAATGTCTAGAACCGCACGACGAATTGAACAGGTACTTTCCTAAGTATTGTCCCATCGTCACTTTTATCTATCCACTAAATTAGGACCAATAAGGACAGTGAACAATTGTGTCAGAAGAAAAGCCCAAAGAAACTGGAACTGATGAAGAAGTAGTAGACAATTGGGACAAGTGGCGTCGTGCTGGAGTTGTTGCTAAAGAGGCCCTTGCTCTAGCGCGTCCAATGATCGAGCCTGGCACAAAGGTACTTGACATCATCAATGTTGTCGAAGATCACATCCGTGCAAACTCATCTGGCACATCATTTCCCTGTAACGTTTCACTGAACCAAATTGCAGCTCATTATACATCTCCTCTCAATGATGAGACCGTGATAGAAGAGGGAGACCTTGTGACTGTTGATTGTGGGTCCCATGTAGATGGCTGCATTGCAGACACTGCTTTTACTGTTGCACTCAATCCGGACCATCAAGAACTAGTCAAAGCAGCGGAAACTGCGACAAAAGTAGCAATACGAATGATGAGACCTGGTGCAAAACTAAATACGATTGGTGCACTCATTGAGGACACTATTACAAGTGCAGGTTTTCAACCAATCAAACAGCTTACAGGACATCAATTGAAAGAGTATGAACTTCATGCTGAAAAGCAGGTACCATGTGTGAGCGGTAAATCAGAGGTTCTTGTTGAAGAAGGCGAAGTCTACGCAGTCGAAACTTTTGCTAGCACAGGTTCAGGGAATATTACGGACCTGCCCAATCCTACAATATATCAACTTCTACCAGTTAGAGTGCCAGTGCGATTCAAGGGATCAAAACAATTCCTTGGTATCGCCAGAAAAGAGTACAAAGAGTTTCCCTTTGCAGAACGATGGTTAGCTGAACGTATGAAGCATGCCACCCTCAAAATGGCAATCAAAGAGTTGCGACAGAACGGTGCACTCTTTGGACATAGCATCTTGACTGAGGAAAAGGGTGAATTTGTTTCACAGCATGAACATACAATCATCATTACAGAAAAAGGTCACGAGCAAACCACGTAGAACGGAAACTCAGAAGTATTAAAAGAGAATTTTCCCAAATTGTTTTTTGTGGGTCCCGGGAGACTGTCATCGGTACAATGACTTGGCAGTGAATACTGGCGGTCATGTCCGGTACCAACAAACGGAGGAGAGAGGTTGGACCGTACTGGAAGTACCGAAAGGAAGAAAGATACAGGTGCTGATTCTCTATCAGAACCAATCGAGTGTTCTGAATGCCATTCAACTTCAGTCATAGAAGACTTGGCTCGAGGAGAGCGGGTGTGTGGAGGTTGCGGCCTAGTTCTTTCAGATCACCGTATTGATACTGGTGCTGAATGGAGAGCATTCAGTGCTGAAGAAAGTGATTCTCGAAGTAGAGTTGGAGCACCGGTTCGCTATACTGTTCATGATAAGGGATTATCCACGGTCATTGATTGGAGAGACCGAGACACTTCAGGAAGGAAGCTCAGTCCAACTCGTAGGTCTGAAATCTATCGTTTGCGAAAATGGCAGATTCGGAGTAGAGTGCATTCAAGCATGGATAGAAACCTCGCTCAGGCGATGAGCGAGCTGGAGCGTTTGTCCTCACAATTAGGAATACCTGGACCAATTAGAGAACTTGCAGCGCTTCTTTACCGAAAATCAATAATCAAGAAATTGGTTCGCGGTCGTTCAATAGAGGCAATGGTTGCAGCGACACTTTATGCTGCTTGTAGAATCAGACAGAAGCCTAGACCGCTAGATGAGGTAGCAGACTCATCAAGAGTTGATAGAAAGAAGTTAGGTCAATGCTATCGACTTCTTCTTCGGAGTTTGGCAATTAAGATACCATTATCTAACCCAATTGATTACATCTCTCGTTTTGCTTCCGAGCTTGAGCTTTCCAGTCCAGTACAATTACGGACAGTTGAGATACTGCATCAGAGTAGAACAATGGGTCTTACAATTGGAAGAGACCCCCTTGGACTGGCAGCAGCCGCAATCTACGTAGCCTCAATCATGCTAGATGAACGAAGGACACAGCGAGAGATTGCTGAAGTGGCTAGAGTCACAGAAGTCACTGTTCGAAACCGATACAAGGAGATTGTAAAGAAACTAGGAATCGATTCGATGAGTTTGGGATAGCGTACTCTCTCTTTCAAACCGTAGTCCTAGTTCGCACTATTTTGATAAAATAGATGCACTCCATCCCCTCGAGGAGATGGAGATAGACTAACGTCTTCCCTTACTCTGGAAAGTCCAATCAATTTGGACCATTTCTTCAGGGAATCCAAGTTTGGCAAGAACCCCTCCAATGACACCTCTATGGTCTCCTTGAAGTTCGATATGACCGTGCTTCGCAGCACCACCACACGCTAACTTGGCCTTCAGCTTCGTGGCTAGATCTCCAATATCGATATTCTTGTCAAAACCTTCAACAATAGTGGTTAAACGTCCCCACTTTCTACGCTCGACAGTCACACTAATTCTTGCCTCTTCCTGTGCTATAGTCTCACAGACACACAGGTCTTTAGGCAAACCGCAATTCGGGCAGATTCCGCCTTCGTCGTCACTCACGCAGTTATGTACTCCTAAGATTTGGTTTTAGCATTGTGCTGGGGGAGAAGTGTCCACAGTGCCTTAAAAGTTATAGGGCGAGGTCTTAGGCAAGAGTAAATAGCACAATTCCACTTTTTTTTCCATAGTCATGACAAATAGAGTGCTTATTGTGGATGCCCTCAGTGCAGGGACAGGTCAGCGTCGGAGTTCACGAGATTCGATAGGATGTGGACCGAGAGCAGTGGCGGGAGTGCTTGAAAATAACGATATCCCTTGTCAGATCCATAGAGTGGAAGAGATTCTTGAAAAACGGGCAATCCTCCGAAAGTTTGACCATGCCGCAATTAGTGCAATGACCATGGACCTTCCTGCAGTCACTAAATTCGTTAAATTATGGTACGGTTCGCGTACCCATGGAAGACTCCTCATCGGTGGCCCAATTTCTGCAGATCCGTTATCTCTGATAGAGTTGAATCCCGATGTTATTGTGATAGGAGAAGGAGAAGCTACTCTTGAAGAATTAGTAACAAAGGGATTCCTTGACAAATATGTAGAGTTATCCGAAGTAAGAGGAGTTGCCTATCCTGCAGGCGGAAAGATTGTAACAACAAAACCGAGAGACTTTATTCCTTCCAAAGCGCTCTCTGATGATTACAGACCATCAACAACCAGGATTATTGATTACAGAGCGTATCAAGCAAGCAAAGTGTACGTCGAGGTGACTCGTGGCTGCTCCAACTTCAGAAGAACTAACCTTCGACTTGAGGATGGGCGGCAATGCTCTGATTGTGGTAATTGTGATGCGGATGATCCTGCAGCAAGAATGAATTGTCCAGAAGATATACCGCCAGGATGCGGATTTTGTAGTGTGCCAGGAACGTGGGGTCCGCCTCGTAGTCGCACAACGGAAGTCATTGTTGAAGAAGTTCGTGAATTACTCGACTTGGGAGTTCATCGGATTGTACTCGAGTCTCCAGGATTTCTAGACTTCATGCGAGGAAATGAACCACTAACAGATCCATGCTATCCTCCGGCTAATCTGAATGCAATTAGAGACCTATTGGAGAGATTGAACGCACTACCACAGGTTACCAATAAGACCGCCCATATTGCAATTGAGAACATGAAGGCATGTTTGTTTACTGAAGATGTAGCAAAGACACTAGTTGATTCTATGATGTCGAGTTCTCCCAATATCGGACTTGAGACTGGTTCGGAAAAACACTTGCGAGATATTGGAAAGTGCGGTTCTCCAGGTGATGTTATCTCTGCAGTACGCATAGCAACAAAGTACGGAATGAATCCTTTTGTTTACTTCATCTACGGATTACCAGGAGAAGATGAAGAAACCATTACTGAGTCAATAGAGGTAATGAGAGAAGTCAGCAAGGCAGGTGCGGAGAGAATAATCCTGTACGGTTTTCGTCCCTTACCAGGTTCAGCCTTCGAGAAGTATCCAGAATCGTCCACAAAAGATGAGCTTGGATTACTACTCAGACAAGAAGCAGATAAAATCAATCGAGAGAAGAAGGATAACTACCTTGGAAAGATATTGCGAGGAATAGCAGCTGAACCGTCTTGGGTCCGCCATGGATACACAATGGTAAATCCGCTAGAGGAGGGACCATTGATGACTGTCCCTGGAGGTTACTCTCCAGGAACCCTACTTGATGTTCGTGTTTCAAAGGTTCTTAGTAGTGGACTAGTTGCAGGTGAAGTTGTTCAACCAGATAATGGAACCTGACGGCGTCGGAAGACGATGACGACCACAACTACTACAATTCCTGCAACTGCAATTCCTCCTATCAAGAGCGGATCGAGTACTAAAGGTGGCGGAGCTGTAGTGGTCGGTGTTGCACCTACAGTTGTCAAAACAAAACGCTCATGGGTCCAGACATCATCGGAATCTAATGCATACACATCAAGACTATGCTGTCCATTGATGTTAGGAAGTCCGGTCAGTTCTGTTTGATTCACTCCTAAATCCCATGAATAGTATATTTGGCTTGGTTCTTCACTGAAGTAAATTTCAGGTAGTGTCCCAGTTTGTGCTGTGCTTCCATTCCCAAGAACTCGAATTGCAATTTCAAGGGGGCCCAAATATGGCAATTGGTAATTATAACCTATTTCACCGTTCAGTTTGATTGTAGACATGTTTACGTGACTATAACTAGAATTGATTCGCATGTAGTGGTAATATGCATCGCCCCAGAAAGTATCGTAGGGTGGTGCCCCACCTCCACCAGATATTAGATGTACTAGTCCATTAACTGTGAGTCTGTCGAAAAGATGATCGTGACCACAGATGTATGCTGTCACATTCTGATCTTCAAAGAGCTGCTGAAGCCTTGCACGTTCCGTAGGATTACTATCAATCGAATCCCCGATATGACTTAGTGGATACATCGGGCGATGTCCGACGACATATTTAATCGAGCAATCACTGGATTCTAAATCATTTACGAGCCATGTGTATTGATCACCGGTAATCCTTCCTTCATAGTGTTGTATCTCGGTGTCTATTATTGCAAAATGAGTGCCGGCATAGTCGAATGAAAAATATGTAGATGGTTCATTATAGTGTTCGAAAGCATCAAAGTAGTATTGTAACCTTAATGTACCAGTCTTTGCTCCAGTGTCGTGATTTCCAAGAGCGCCATAGATTGGAGCATAATGTCCTATTGAGTCACTTATGTTTGTGAAAGCTGCCCAGCCTGCGAGATTATACGAATCATCTGCGCTGACATCAAGGACATAATCTCCAGACATTATTACTATATGAGGCGCCTCATCAATAATCATCTGAGCTAGTTGCTTGAATTCATCAGGTTGAATGTAACTAATTGATGCCGGTCGATTGTCACCAATAACAATCATTTTGAATTCTTCACCATCAGGAGGTGCCGTTCGGAAATGATAGAGAGCACTTTCCGTATTATTTGAAGACACTTTGTAGAAGTATTTGGAATCAATCTCTAATCCCGTTAGTTGAATTCTGTGGTCTGTATCGAGAGTCGTGTTCACAACAGACTCGATTACTGAGGTGTTCAAACCATACCAGACCGTTGCATTAGTCACGCCCTCAGTTCGCCAGAAAATCAATGCGGATTCATTTGTAACTAGATTTACTGTTGGTCCTCTTACGAAGGATGTTGTGTCTGCGATTGCTGCTGATGAATGTTGTATTGGCATCGGGATACCAGTACTTGGTGTAAAAGCAAAACATAGAGGACTAGCAAGAATAACTAACAAGAAGAGAGAGTAATACTTCGCATGCAAGTAATCCACCCATTATTATAATCCATTTGGCAGTATTAAAAGAATAGGTTCACCCACTACACTCACAATTTAAACACCGTAAGCAAAGCTTCATATTGACATAGAATCGCAAAACAACGTGGTGACTCACCGTGGTATATACATGTCATAGTTGTCATAGAGAAGTAACTCCAGAAGGTCTTAAAACACTCCCCGGAGTCAAGTGCCCATACTGCGGTGGCAGAATCCTATACAAGGTCCGTCCACCAGTTGTCAAACGTGTTAAAGGCGCGTGATTACCCCATTTCTAATTCAGGTCCATGGCTTGAAAATGAAAATTATCGTCGCAGCCATTGAGCCTAAGAATATCAGAACAAAAATGAATGAGATTATTTTTTTCCGAGTTTCACGTCTCACAAGTATTCCTCCTTTTCACCAGTTAGTATCTTTCCCAGTCTTGTTAATTCTTCGATTCCTCGTATTTCACCATCGAAGAGAGGGACTTCAATCAGAGTCATATCGGAATAGAGTTCTGCAATATCTTTCAGGTTATTCTGTTGCATTTCATAACGTTTCGAGCAGAATTGACAGGAGGGATTAGGAGGTACTAGCTGATTTACAACAATAATATTTGCAGGTATATTCCACTTCTTCAGACTTAGTAGTAGTCGCTGAGTTTCGAATACAGCCATTGCTTCAGGAATCATGACTACGACGAACTGAGTTATATTGGGGTCTGACAGCTGAACACTGGCAGCCCGTATCTTATCTTTCGTCTGTTGGAGCATCTCCCAGGAATTGTCCTCTTGTTGTGCTCCACCCAGCATACTTCTGAGACCGCCCATCATGGAACTGAGTCTCTGACGCAAGGTCAGCATTTTTCCCAGCCAAGAATCGAGCAAATCAGGCAATTCCAGAAGCTTAAGCGTATGCCCGGTTGGTGCGGTATCAAAGATGACTCGGTCATATGATGCATCCTCAATGAATTCCAAGATTTTTCCAAATGCCATCGCTTCATCAGATCCGGGAGGTGACATTCCAGTCATATCACCCATAAGGGAAGAAGCCATTTCAGCTTCAGGACCCAATTGACTCTCTCCAAGAGTTTGCTGAAAATCTTGCATACCTTTCTCTGTATTTATCTCCATGCCCCAGAGATTCTTGAACCCTTCAATTGGGATGACTTCTCCTCCAGAAAGGTCCTGATCAAAACTATCACTTAGACTATGAGCTGGATCAGTGGAGAGAACAAGTGTTCGAAATCCGCGATTAGCAGAAAGCACAGCCATGGCACCTGCACAGCTTGTCTTTCCAACACCACCCTTCCCACCAGAAAGGATGAATTTGACTGAGTCATTATAAACTACATCTGCGAGAGTCATGAATCGACCTCAAGATGGTCGATAATGTGCAATCCCTAATAATCCTTCCATAGGTTAAAGAGGGAGGGCATAGTATTTAGTATGATATTGAATACGCTGAGGACGTTCACCAAAAGTTATTGAGTGTCCCTAATAGTAAATGGTAGTAGAGGATTGAGGAAAAGGAATGTCGTTCCCACAGGTTAGAACCACCGCATTGGAATTCCCATCAACAATCTTGGGATTTCTCAAAATTGAGGTTCCAGAGGGACTCTTACCAGCAAACCAAGAACTATTGAAGAAGTTCAACGCAAAAGCTGTGGTCATAGTCGTTATTGACAACTTCGGGTTGTTTGAGGCAGTTGTCTATAAACCTGAAGCATTAATCAAGAATATGGAAGCACTAGCTGTCATTGAAACAGAGGATCCTTACGCGGTGCCATTGATCAATACTTTCCTCCATGGACCGCATCCAGATTTTCACCTGATAAATTTTGTAAAATCACATGGGAAAGTCGTCAGAGTTGTTTGCAGGGAACAGGATATGTCCAATTTTGGTTTTGGCCCAGGATACACTGTTAATCCCCGAGATGACATGGCAACCTATATCGAATCTACCAAACACATATTCAAGAGCGAACTATTGTATCTTCACTTTCTTGATTTTGAAAGCCTATATGCTCAGTATGGTCATAGAACTCCACCAAAGACACTTCTGGAAAAAATAGTACGACGAACAGATAACTGGATTAAAGTACTACTTCGTCAAGCACGAGAGGATACATTATTCATCATAATAGGTAATCACGGTAGGCACCCCATTCCCCTCAATTACGAGGGAAAACTGGCAGAGTGGAGGAAAGCCAATGCGCCAATAGCTATAATGTTCCAGAAACGGTCAGAGTAGTGACCTTCAAGGCAAAGTGGCAATTCCAAACAATATTGCAATTAGAGCTAGGACCAAACATAATTTCCAGAAGCGTACCCTTCTAGCTAATCGTAATAGAAATTCCATTGATACAAGACCTACAATGAATACAATTGCTTCGATGAGTATCATATCCACGAGTTCAACATTTGGGAGAATTGCATCCCCCGTGACAATTTCTAAAGCGAGAATTCCTAACACTGCAGGTACGGACATCAAGAAACTAAATCGGAAGGCGGTTTCTTTATCGACTTTTTGCATTAGTAGTGAAGATACAGTGACTCCTGAACGACTAAGTCCTGGGAGAACTGCAGAACCTTGAACAAGACCCGTTACTAGTGCTTCTTTATCTGTAACGTCCCTAGTTTCGATTTCCTGGCTATCAACAGTAGATACGCGTGTTGGTAGATACAAGACCAGAGCAGTTACCAAGAGTAAACCACCTACAAGCATATTCAGCAGCATGCCCTGAAATAGCACTATACTGTCCTTGAGGATGATGTAGAGAGGGATTGCAGTTGCAGCAGTTCCAATTGTGGCAATAATCAAACGTTTCAATAGAATTCTATCTTTCAAAGAAATTAGGTCGAGGATAATTCTTGGATATCGTACAATGACAGCTAAGGAAGTGCCTAGATGAAGCCAAACAACCAGAGTAAGGATGTTATCTTTTTGTGCAGGTACAAAGTTGTTTATGTAAAACGCAAGTAGACCTTCGCTGCTGATAGGTAACCATTCAGCAAGACCTTGAATGAGTGCAACGATAATCTGCCATAATTCCATAGAGAAATCCTCGTTGTGCGTGATATCCAGAAGAATTAAAAAGATACTCCAAAGCACTGCAGCTTAAGATGGGTGTGAGAAATGGTTCTTGATAACGATAGATTCCTTACCTCTGAATTGAGTAACATCACTCAGATGTTAGAAGAGCATTTTCGACAAGCACTAGCTGCAAGCAAGATGGTTGCAAATGCGGTAGTTGATTGGTTAGCTGGAAAGGGCTCTATTACAAAAGAGGATCTTGAGAAGGTCACTGCACTTGAAGAGAAAGGTGATGACCTTAAACGCACCATATTAAATGAACTAGCAAAAGCACAGACACTGATGCAGCGAGAGGATCTTCTCCGACTTGTTCATTATAATGATAAATTTGCTGACGGAGCAGAATGGTGCCTGTATCACTTAGCAGCAATCATTGACAAATGGACTCCGGAGGGTGTATTGAAGGAGAAAATCAACGAGCTGAGTGAGTCGGTGATTGAAGAGATAACTCAGCAGCGAGAGGCAGTACGATTTCTCTCAATTAATATGGAAGAGTCCATGAAACGAGCTGATGCCATTTGTGCGCTAGAAAAGAAAATCGATATCTTACAACGTGATATTGTGTCCTTACTATATCCAGCAGATATTCCTGTAGCCATACTGTTACGATTCCGGGATTTCATCAATATGATGGAGGATATTGCTAACTTTGGAGAGGATGCTGCAATCACTATCAGGACGCTTTCACTTACTCTAAACATGTGATAAGGTGTCATGATTTGACAGAAGAAACATCCACCGTTGCAATAGCTAGATTGGTGGGTGACCGAGCTATTGTTTGGAATCCTGAACAAGGTATGCCACTTTACAAGAAGGGGTATTTTGGGCAACCGGTAGGAATTAGAAAACCAAAATCCTCTGTTTTCGACAAACCACTCGAGCTATCTCTTCTGGAATGTGCATATCTTACGAAAACAGGTAGAACACAAGTCTTGGATTCCAAGGATAATCATGTTCTAACCCTTGATGAGATTCTTGAACTTGGTTTAGGAACTTCTGAAGATTTCAAAGATAGATTTCTAGTCTATTCACAATTACGAGAGCTTGGCTATATTGTTCGCCCAGGTTTGAAATTTGGTACTGATTTTGCGGTGTACGAAAAAGGTCCTGGTCTAGATCACGCGCCATTCCTTGTACATGTTATCCCTCAAAAGGTAGGCGTAGTTCCATTAGATATTGTAAGAGCTGGAAGATTGGCAACCAGTGTTCGAAAACGGTTCATTATAGCCACAGTAAAAGACAATGGGGAGATAGCGCATTATTCCTTTGCATGGCATCGACCATAAATCACTCGGAGTCCATGGCCAAAACAATTAAGTTAGCAACTGTGTTCATTTGCATAACATCTAGCCCGAGGATGAATCCTAATGGCTGACAAAGCTGCGAACGCAAAGGACTTTGGTGCGATGCTCGCCCTAGCATGGGAGAACTCGCCATCTTTCATATGCAGTAACGATGACTACATCTATTGCCTATTCCCAGCCGACGACACGAAAGTGAAGTGGGTTGAAGCATCACTTACTTTTCCAGATGGTTCATTGGATAAGAAAGAAATTGATGCAGTAAAAGCAATAGCACTCCTTGTTGAGGAGTTGAAGGTACTACCAACCTATGGAGTCATTACTATTGTTACAACGAAAGCCCAACTCGATGAAGTTGCAAGCCGATTAGCTAAGTTAACATGAATTATGAATTAACTAAATTATCCGACTAGTCGGAGCTATCTATGTAGTGGAAGGAGCAAATAATGCCGGAACCACTTGTTGCATGTCCATCGTGCGGTCTTGAAGTTCCAGAAGGTAAATTCTGTAAACTCTGTGGAGAACCACTCATACAGAATGAGAAAGAGATTCAACCAGAGCATGATTTAGTGCTTGAACCAGAATTGGGTATCTCTGAGGAAATTCAGAAAATTGAGCCTTCATCTCTACCACATTTTGAAGTCACTATTGAGAATATGCACTATGATGCAGGCGCGATTCTGCTGGCTCATGCAGAACTCAATGTGCTTGATAATGAATTGGATAGGATGATTGAGAAGATAAAAGCAACAAGACAAGCTTTGCAGTTACAAAAGGCGGACAAGGCTGTTCTTACAACACGGGCGGAAGCATTACGCACTGAGTTTGAACAGATGAAGAACAGAAGACGAGAACTGACTTCTGTAAAGGAAAAACTTGTCATTGAGCAAATTCTTGACTCCCTTGATAAACATGAAGCGCGATTGTCCAAATTGGAGGAGATTGCAGGAACTGTTGACAAAGAGATCTATAAGGAACAAAAGGTCGAGATTCTTCAAACTATCAAAGACCTTCGATCTAACCTTAAAGATGCAATCAAGACAGGGAAGATTTGGTCAAAGGGAATCAAAAAAACCTTGAAGATACTAGACAAAGAGATGAGCCGATTAGATGCTAAGTTCAAAATTGGTGATGTCTCCAGAGAAAAGTATGAAGTTTCTAAAGCAAGACTTCAGAGATGTATCACTGTTGTAGAAGGCGGTCAGGAAAGACTGGATGAACTACTAAGGCTAGCTGATAAGAGATAACACAAACAATAAGCATGATCTAGGAGTGCGATGCAATGGCAACGGGTTATGTGGAATGCACACCACTTTGTAAGAGTTTCAAATGTGATAAGCAACCTCCTGCGATGAAAATCAGACAGAGAGCAGGTAAAAAGGAAATCTGGTGTACGTGGATTGATGAAGAATGTGATGGTCCATGGTGTAAATTCGGAAAATGTTTGGATCGAAGAATGAGCGATGATGGCAGATGTAAACCAGTCACCAAGAAGATAGAAACAGCAGCTCCTCTACCACGTGATATAGACTATCCTGATGCAATACCCAAGGATATTGCTAAGAAGCTTGGGCGACGTGAATAATTGAGAACACTTGCTTCTCATGTACAGCCCAAAATGTCTATAAGCAGCACGAAGGCAATCGCAGTCACGCGAAGGTGAATTGTAGTGTTAGAAGAAATTCGTCCTGAGATGAGAGCGCTCATCTATTTCATGATTGGATTATCGTTACTTGGTATTGGCATCCTGTTAGGCCAGGCTGCATTCGCGATTGGATTTCTGAGTGGACCACCATAGAATCAGGTGGTCATTAAATGGGTGATACCCTTTGACTCGCCTTGACGATATTCTTGAAATGCTGGTCAGCTTTGATGGCATATCTCGTAAATTCGTTCTACCATCAATTATAGACAAGCTTCGAATGAGTTCATTTAGGGGAGATACACCCCACAGTCTCGGAGAAGATTCAGCTGCTATAGGGACCGACTCTGACGAGTTAGTTCTTCTCACTACCGATGCAATTGTTGAAGATTTATGCTTGCAACATCCTAGTGCCGCTGGATTCAATGCAGTACTAGCAAATATCATGGATATCTATGCGGCAGGTGGAACGCCAACTTCATTTGCTGTAGCATTATCCTATTCAAACCCGGAGATTGGTGAGGCTATGTTGGATGGTCTGATCCGAGGTTCGCATACCTTCAAGATACCCATAGTTAGAGGGCATACTAATCCAAACTCAACATCCACTTATGTTGTAGGATCTGCTACAGGCACAGTTCAAAAAAGCTGTATCCTTACTGCAGGGGGTGCAGAAGATGACAATATTCTTGTTGTACTGTTTGATCGAACTGGTCAGAGAGGAGAACATTATCAGCTGGGATGGGATTCAGTAACAGATAGACCCTCAGAAAATGTTGTGAAACGCCTTTCGGTGATGAACGATATTGCTGAGGGAAATCTTGTTACTGCATCAAAAGATGTGTCAGTTGCAGGTATTGCTGGTACTGCAGCAATGATGCTGGAGTATTCTGGAAAAGGTGGTACTATCGACCTGGATATGATTGATAGAGCGAGACCTCAACAAATTAAACTGGAAGATTGGCTTCGCATGTATATCTCTCTTGGATTCTTAGTTGCAACTAGAGAGGAAAATTTTCTAAAACTGAAACAGATTGCAGAGGAACATGATTTGTCAGCATGCAGAATTGGAAGTGTAGATGATACACGTGTAGTAAAACTCTCAATGGGTGGAGAGAAGAGGATTATGTTTGATTTCACTAAAGGTGCGGTCCTTACACCTCGTACAGGTCATGATTAGACCGTAGGCGCTAACATTATAATGGCTAAGCACAGATACACATTCGAAGTGTCACAAGTGTCGTCTACGTCTACGAAAGAATGCAGTATTTTGGGGTGCAGAAAATCATCGAAGAGATCTTTTGCCACAGTGAGAATCATGCCAAGTGTTACTTCCTCGGGTCTCAAAGTAAAGGATGCTCGGGATAGGAAGACCTACCTGTGTGCGGATCACTGGAAGATTGTAAAGAAAGCCTTCAAGAAAGACACAAAAGGTGAAAGACTTCGGTGGGGGCACTAGGTTAGAGTTTCAACTCACGCATTTCGAATTATTACCAAATTGGAGAGTGTCCAATTGTCAGAAAAGGATGGCAAAACCCAGGACTTGAAATCCAATTATAAACTATGGTTCGAAAGAAATGGAGAGTATATTTTTGGCCCAGGTGCATGTGCAATTTTGAAAGCAGTTCATGAACAAGGAACAATTACCAAAGGGGCACAGATACTGGGAATGTCATATCGTTATGCATGGGGAGTCATTAAGAAGATAGAAAAGAAACTAGGAGTGCGTCTTGTAGAAACCTACAAGGGGGGTACAGTTGGGGGAGGTGGTGCACGAGTCACTGAAGAAGGACTCCGCCTTGTTGAAATCTTTTCCAAACTAAATGATGAATTTAATAAGGTCCTCAAAAAAACTGATTCTATCAGCCTATGAGAATCGTATTACTATGGCATTATTTGGGCAGTGACTTTTACATTCCAGACACATTATACAATCAGGACTGTGCATATGCTGATATGGAAACTTCCTGATTCTGATATTCATTGGACAGACCACTTCACAGACATTACACGTATCAGGAGTACATCGTGCAGGGTTTCTTCCGATACCAATCAATGCTTCTCTTGAAAAGATACTATAGAGCCATCCTGCAGGACAAAGCCATCTACAGAACCACCTTGGTACCCAGAAGGAAACAATGAAGATAATGGAAACGAAAGCAATTTGGAGCCATGCAAAACCCCATGAATAGACATACCATAGTGTACTGATACCCTCGGGCCAATTCAAATTTGGTATAATATTAAACAAGATATTAGCAGGATTCAATGGAGCAAATGCATCATTTGCAAATGCACCAAGTGCGGCTTCAAGTGGTCCTCCAGTTCCTGTAGCTCGTGCAAATCCCAACCAAACCGCTAGACCGGTGACAATAACGAAGATGTATATTTTGACCTTTCTGAGTTCACTTTCAGTATTGGGAGCTGGACGAATCTTGTTTCTCTTGGGTAGAGTAACAAAGTCTTGGATGGTGCCCAGTGGGCAAATCCAACCGCAAGGAGCGCGACCAACGAAGATGAGAATAATAATCATCGCACCTAATGTGAAGAACGGGAATAGACCTGTAGTGAATGTCTGTTGAATTGTGTCAAATGAACCAGCAATCACTGCAAATGGTGCCTCAAGTGGAGATAGTATAGGGATCGAGGGTATAATATTCCGAAAAGAAAGAAAGAATCCAGTAACGTTAGGCATATGAAACCATGCTACAAAGATGTACGCATTGATGGCAATGAAGAATCCTATCTGAATAAATCTTCGAAGCATTCTAAGATTGAAAAGGATACCAAGAGGATTTGTTCTGGGTTTCTTTTCTTTCGCTTCTTTCATTTCTTTCTTCTTGACAGGTTCTTCAATCTCTATCTCTGGCTCAGAAATTTCTTCTTCCTCACCAATGTCGTCTAGCCTTTCGGCGTCTTCAGTCATGAGCTTATTCCTCACCTAGAGCGCTGATAACGGCGAGAGCTTGTGGCCTGATTAAAAACGTTATGCTGAACTGAAAGAGCTATCATAACGTGACATAGATGCGTGTTAGAATGAGATGAATGTATATGTGATATGAATTACATTCGAAACCATTGTAAATTCTATATCATAATTACCAGCTTCGGTTGGAGGATTGATCACAATCTGGTGAGTGTATGAATCAGACCAACTCGTGGTTTGACCATTGATTAGTACTGATATTGTTAACGTAGATACATCAGCAATCATCGACATACCTGTTGGTATGTGAACTCGAATGGTGAGATTTTCAACCTCCCCTGTATCAAGTCGTTCAGTCGCAGTGAAGATATCTTCAGCTGCTACCTGAGCACTCTGAAGATGAGTAGAATACGACATAGTATCAATTGCATAAAGTAAGACAGGAACTCCAATAATTACTGCAGTTGAGAGACCTACTGCAATGAGCATCATCTTCTCAAGAGATCTAGATACCATGATTTATTGTCAGGCAATCGTCCCAATAAACTCCTCTACGTTCCGAGGAAGGTTTTATGTCTGATTCCGCCACTGAAGATGTGGAAAGAATATGGATAAATTAGTGCCTGTACACATTGGTCTAATGGGTCATATAGACCATGGAAAGACAGCATTAGCTCGTGCTATTAGTGAACAAGTTTCTACAGCAGGATTAGATAAACATCCACAAGCCCAAGAACGCGGAATCACAATAGACCTTGGTTTTACAATGTTCGTTCTTGAAAAGTATCTTGTAACACTCGTGGATGCACCAGGACATGCAGACCTCATCAGAAGTGTTGTTGCTGGTGCAAACATCATTGATGGTGCAATTCTCACTGTTGCTGCAGACGAAGGTCCAAAAATCCAGACGGGAGAGCATCTTGTTGTCTTACGTTCTTTGGACATCAACTCTGTTGTAATCGCGATTACAAAAAGTGACTTGGTCAAAGATAAGCGGTTAGCAGAAGTAAAAGGTATGATGAAGAAGATAGTAAGAGATGCAGGATTCGAAAGAGTAGAATATGTTACAGTTTCAGCTCAAAAGGGAGAAGGCATCGATGATTTACGCAGCGCGATTCTCAATGTGATTGTTCCTAGAACAAGAATAGTTGAAGGCCCTGTGTTGATGCCAATAGATCATGCGTTTTCAGTGAAAGGACATGGCACTGTCGTTACAGGTACTATTCTTCGTGGTCATCTATCAGTAAATGATGTTGTGGAATGTTCTCCCTCTGGATTGACTAGTAAAGTTCGGTCAATTCAAACATTCAGCACAAATCGATTAGAAGCATCTGCAGGAGACCGTGTAGGAATAAACGTACCAGAAATAGATCATACACAAATCACACGAGGTGACTACATTGCGTCACCAAAATCAATTCCGATTGCTGATGCAATGGTTGTACATGCACAAACCAATATACTCTATCAGGGAAGAATCACTCAGAGGATGGTCATCAGTGCTGCAATAGGTATGCCAATGGTAACAGCACAGGTCATCCCGTTCGAGGTACGTAATGGAGTTCGAGTAGTCCTTGATGATTTTAAGGCAGGAGCGTTTGATGCGGTTCTGCTATTCCAGCGACCAATCGCTGTAGACGAGGGTGCTAGAGTGTTACTTATTCGTACGGACCTATCACCAAGTGAAATGAGAATCATTGGTTCTGGAAGTGTCTCCGAAATCTTAGGAAAAGTCATCCTGAACAAGAGGAAGATTCGAAAGGGTAAGGTTCAGAGAATACGGGATGCGGACGTACTTGTGGAAGGATTAGCTTCTGCAAAGAGCGTCGCAGAATCCATTGTTGGATTGCATGTCACTGCAGCAGGTGGTGCAGTCGGGATTATTAGGGCACCATTCGGTACAAGGGGTGTTGTTTCGATAGAGTTTGACAAAGATGTTATGCAGGATGAAATCATACAGTATGAACGTCTTGTAGAGGAGGAATATAGATTTGGACCATGATGAAATTGATAGGATTCTAGACAAGACGATTCCAGAAAGTATGGCTCGTAGAGGTCGAACAACAATAGACTCATTACTCGCTCCAGTTCGCGATGTCCTAAATAGACGAATCTTTCCAGACAGAGGTTTAACAGATTCTCAACTTGAACTAATGGTTCAGATTCTTTCGTCGATGGATACTGACAAAGATCCAGAAGCCGCAAGAGTGGGAGAACGTGAAGCACGAGTTGCATCCCCATATGTAGCAAGTTTAGCTGCTGATTTCAACCATGGAATTGGTAGAAGTGGTCAGCTTTCAGCTCCGCAACCAAAGGCTGCTGGTGCGTCATTGATGCAACAAGTAGCAAATAACACAGCCCTAGATGCAATTAGAAAATTGGGACTAAGTAATACGAAAGCAGGCATAGTTACACCAGTATCCACAGGAATGAGTATTGCATTGGTATTGAGTGCCCTCAGAAGAGAAGTGGGCATAAAGAAGGTACTCTATCCGAGAATAGATCACACCTCACCCAAGCGAGGCATAGCTCTAGCAGGATTAGATGAAGTGCAAATCCCCACGGTCATTGAAGGTGATGCAGTTCGTGTTAATCTTGGAGAATTTGAGAAGAGCATCAGCAATACAGAAGCGTGTGCAGTTCTCGCTACAACCACATTCTTTCCACCGCGAGAGTCCGACCCCGTAAAAAGTATAGCTCGTCTCTGTTCAGAGTATGATGTTCCATTGATAATCAACAATGCATATGGAGTTCAATCTCAAGAGATCATGATGCAAATTCGGTCAGCAATTGATGCTGGAAGAGTTGACGCAGTCATACAGAGTAGTGACAAAAATTTCCTGACTCCTGTTGGAGGTTCAATCGTAGTTTCTCCAAAATCAGAGTTAATCGCATGGGTCTCAGACACCTATGCGGGACGTGCTAGCGCAGCTCCCGTTATTCAAACTCTTGCCGCTCTTCTTTCAATAGGTTATGAGAGATACAAAGAGCTTCAGAAACAACAATTGGAGAATCTAGCACAGTTACAAGAAAGTCTTCTGATTATTGCTGAAAAACTTGGGCAACGATTGTTAGAAGTAAGGAATCCTGTGGCATTTGCTATCACTATGGATGGCTTGGATGTAGAAGAAATAGGGGCAAGGCTCTATAATGCTCGAGTGACTGGACCAAGAGCAGTAAAGAAAGGGGACTATGGATCATCAACAGAAAACTATCCTCACAGCTATATCGTGATGAATGCAGCTATTGGAGCACGAAAAGAAGACATTGAAACAGCTACGGCTAAACTCTATAAGGAGGCTAGTAGATAATGATATTGTCCTTGAGGGAGGGCCTGACACGTGGAAGCAGACGACGATATGGTTGAGATTTCTCAAATTCAAAAGTATGCCTCAGAGGATTCTGCTGCAGTCTTCAGAGTAGCTTGGTATGCTATTGCTTCTAAGCCGAATGTACTTCTTGATCAGTACAGCGAAGCGGAGAGTACAAGCTTTCAAGGTGATGCGAAATTCTCTCTTCAAATTGCCGGCGAGAAGGCATTTGCATCGGTTAAAGTCAATGAGGAAGAAGCATCAGTCGAACTCCACGCACAGGGTAAGGATGAGGTTGCGCTCAAAGTTTACTTGGATGGTATTATGGAAAACCTAGAGGAATCCATTAGTAAATTAGAAGCACTTCCTGAGGAAGATAGATCCAAGCTTAGAAGGGCGTTGGTAGCAAAGACATGTTGGGATATGGTTGTCCATAAAATTTTGAAGAAAGCACCACTGAGTGAAGTGTACTACCAAGTTGCTCATGGGCGAGAGATGATAATCAAAGCAACCGAGGGGGATGAAGGTGTTAACACAATAGCTCTTACAACTTCTGGTTGGTTATCAAATATTGAATCGTTACCTCGTGAACAACCACTACCAGGAAACATCGCTGCTGAATTAGCCAAAAAGAGTATAGAGTGGAAAAAGGGAACGCATGCAGTCATAGGCCGCTACCTCTAGATTTTAGTAAGCTCTGCATCTACATGTTCAGTAATGGCCTTCTACAGGACCGGTGGTCTGGTTCCGCGGGCTTCAAACCCGTGAACGTGCAAGCGTTGAGAGTTCGATTCTCTTAGGAGGCCGCCATCACAGTAAACGTGACAGTTCACTCCAAAGGAGTTTATGAACAGCTTTAAGTTGTATTTTCCGTTCACTAGCTTTCCGTAAGAAACTTCGACGTATGATTGAGACTTCTCGGTTTCCTCGGAATTCGGGATATTCTTGTAGAAATTCTGAAACTACCAATCTTGTTGCAGTATCCAATCGAGTAAATTCTGTACTTGTCACTAGTCTTGGTTTAGGCTTTTTTGCAGGTTCAATCTCTTTGAGAATCTCAACGATATCAGGGAGAACATCATCAATATTCTGAATCTCCAGAGAGACCTCAAGATCTTCCGTATCCCACAAATAACTATGTCCAGGATTATCGAACCGTTCGAAAATATCTTGTATAACACTATCAGGAACCCTGGAGTTTTCTCGTTCCCGATTCCATTGAAGTGCAACAGTAACTGGTGTTGCAACATGAACTATCGCAAATCCACATTGTTTCTCAAGTGCTATCTTGAACAGATCGTGTCGCATACTTGTGTAATAATTTGTATCATCGTGGATTACACTCTTCCCTTCTTCAACAAGCTCGCTAACTCTTGACAGGGCCTTTTGTCGAACGGGCTTTTCCTTTTCTGGTACCCAATCAGTATAGTACTCAATATCTCGCCATTCATCAGTCCTGACAATCTCAACTTCATAGTTCAGAGCTTTCTGGATTGCATTGGCTAATGTAGATTTTCCAGATGCGGGTAAACCACAGAGAGCAAGGATGAATTGATTCATGTCAGTCAGTATTGATGACTAATAATACTGCAAAAGAATGTGTTGGATAGCGGAAAAAGAAGAAGAAAGTGGAAGGGAAAAATCCCGACCACTATGGTTTGATTGTAATTTTCAGGCTATTTGCTAGGTCCTTGTATCGGTTCCTAACAGTTACCTCAGTCACATTGGATGCTTCAGCAATCTCTCTCTGAGTTCGCCTGTCATCTTCAATGATACCAGCAATATAGAGGGCGGCTGCTGCGAGACCACCTGGGTCCTTACCTGCAGTAATTCCCTTCTCACGTGCTTCGTTGATGATGCTCATTGCAGTATGAACAGTCTTTCCATCGAGACCTAGATCTGCTGAAATTCGAGGCATGAGGTCGTTTGCTGATGGGATTGGCACCTTTACGTCGACATTTCTCAGAATGAGTCGGACGCATTGTCCAAGTTCCTTTCTGTTAACTCGAGCTTCAGTTACAATCTCATCAAGTTGCCTGGGAATCTTGTGAATTCTGCAGGATAGATAGATAGTAGCTGCTACCATTCCTTCAATGCTCCTTCCTCTAACTAGACGCCTGTTGAGTGCTTTCCTGTAGACCAGAGCTGCGGTCTCTTTGGTTTCATGGGGAATACCAAGCTGTGAGGTCAATCTATCCATCTCACTCATTGCAATGCTAAGATTCCTGTGTTGAGAGCTATGAACCAAAGTTCGGATTTGCCATTTCCTCATTCGGTAAATGGCTGCACGACTAGAAGCAGCAATTGCGCGACCATTAGCATCACGATCGCTCCAGCCAATAGTTGTTGCAAGACCCTTGTCAGCCATGGTTAAAGTCATGGGAGAGCCGGTTCGAGCTCTTGCGTTGCGTTCTTCTGCTGTAAATGCTCGCCACTCGGGACCTGTGTCTAGATTTCGTTCATTAATTACGCAACCACACGAAGTGCAGATTGATTCACCACGAGTGTGATCTTGATAAAAATCACTGCCGCCACAAACAGAACAGATTGCTGAACCCTTTCCACTGCCTGTTGAAGCACGTACTGGTCTTGCCATATTTTTGTCACCTAAATTATTTCTCTCTTGAAAGATAGCCGCCGATGTACTTCATATCGATGCACAAAATAGCAACCCAAGAGAGACGCTTCCACAAGCGCTAATCTATGTGTATATAAGTGTAAGCATGCGAGAGCTTGTGTACTAGCTATTTTCCGGTCTATTTTCCAAGAAAACATATGTTCCTCATACATACGTATGAGAGTTTTCTGTTATTGAAGATGAATTCTACCAGTTACAACAGTTGTATCTTCATTGAGACCATGAAGAATTAGCTGACGCAAATGTGAATTGAAATACTCATCGAGTTCATCGGTCGATCTCAATGTGATTTTTAATTTTGTATCAGCATTAGAGTTTTCAATCTCAACTTTCGCTTTGCGGCCATTACGTCGAATCGCTTCAACGTGTTCAAGAGCGCTACGGATTTCTTCCCATCCTTCTAGGTAATGACCATCTAGGTTCTCAAGCTGATGAAACAATGTTCTTTTCCCACTTTATTCTTTGAGTTATCTCTTGATTCAGAGAATATATGCTCCTACAAAAAAGAGGAAAAAGGGCGAGGATGAAGGCTGAAGCGAAAGGAAGTCTAGCCGTGTGGGGGCGACTAGAACAAGGAGATGATCAGACATTCATCCTCAGTGATATTCTAGAATTTATTCTAGACATGCCATTTGCTTAATGGTTGCTTCAGGAATGATGTGGATGTTCTCGAAGTACTCGTGGCCACCATCAACAACAGTTTTTGATGTAGCAATTTTAAGTAATCCATCATTCTTACCCAATAGATAACCAGCAAGGTATTGCAAAGGAACTTGCTTCTTGTCTGCTTCTTCCTTTGTCATTGCACAACACTCGACACCAGGACTCTCAAAAATGACCTCGATTGTCTTATGCTCCTCGCAGGCAGCGTGTCTTCGTAGTTCTTTGGTTTGTTCACTGATTCTATCTGTCCCACTCACAGTTTCTACTCGTCCATGATCATAATGGAACGGATCCCCAGTGAGTCGGTGAATTGAGGGTATCAAGAAGAGTGTCTTCTCAGAAAAGGCTGAAATCTCTTCACTACCACCATCCACGAAGCGTTTGTCTTCGCTTTCTCCAACAAGATAGCGAATCCTGTAATGTTTGGCATCTACGTTTTTCTTCTCATCACCTTCTTTCATGGTGACCATCGTGTTATCCCACATCTCGAGGGGTTTGAAGGGGTTTTTAGCTACTTCGCTCATTAGCATTCACTCGTTTTATTATTAACAATAGTTAAATACACAATAGTTAACTTATAAGCATTCTGTTTGTAAATAAAATGGTATTTGGTGAGTTCTATGATAGAATATGTCATCGTAATCATGATGTCGTCAATATTCGGACTACAGCATAGTGGAGTATCTGCATTACGCGTGAAAGGAAGAATTATTGATAGATGGGGAAAGGAAGGGTATTCAACAATCTTCACACTTACTAGTGTACTAACACTAGGTGCCGCTTTTCTTTCGATGAATTTCTGGAATTGGTTATATTTCATCAATGACCCCACCCTAATTCAACCATTTCTGTTCATCCCAGGAATCTTAGCGTTGATAGGAGGGGGTATTGTTGCTGCCAAAGCATCTAAGGTAATTTCGGTAAGCACTGTAGCAGATATGAGAACAGATAGAAAACCAGAGCTCATCACAGGAGGTCTCTACGCAAGAATTAGACATCCACTCTATCTAGCTACCATTTTGGCATTTGGATCAATAGCCTTGATCTATCCATTTCCAATAGTTTTCACATTCGTTATCTCAATGATTGGATATACCTTGATTGGAGCGTACTTTGAAGAACGGAAACTTATCTTACACTATGGAGAAGAATATCTGGAGTACAAGAAGCATGCGGGATTTATTCTACCAAAGTTATCATCTTCTGTATCTTAGAAAGATGTCTTGATCTCCTAACTGCATCAGAAGAGATCTCATGCACAGTCCCCTTTTCCACAACAAAGTGCTTGGTTACAAGTTCAGGCGCAAAGTGTCGCTTTACATCATCGATGACGTAATGCAATTGCACACAGTGTGGACTCCCATCGATAGTAAGTGCTGTGATTTCAGAGATACTAGAATACTTGACAATAGAACCGATTTTAAATCCGGCTTGATTGACGTGGGTTTCTTCAAGACATAGTTGGAGGACTGCTTGGCCACCGTTACGCTCAGAGAAATCATTCACAATCTTGGGGAATCTGTCCATACAGCTTCCGATGATGAGGAGTTTTCCTTTTTCTCTGAGGCGTTTATCGCCTACATTGATGCGCATTAGATGTTGCGTCTCACTCAGATTTCCAGTCATGACTACCATTTCCTTCGAGGAGGGACAGTGTCTTCAGATTCCGTTGGCTCTGATGCTCGATAATCACTCAACAATGGAGCGACCCTTGCAACAATATCACCTTCAAAGACATAATTCATACGATTAAGGGAAACAATGACTCCATTGAAGGGAGAAATTATTTCCGTCGTATCTTGCACAGTTCCAATCACGGTGCCACTCTGTACCGTTTCACCTAAATTCACTCTCGGGATAAAAAAGCCCTCAGCATCAACATTGATGTGTTGCAGTCGCCCTGTCAACGTGATTGAGGTCTCTATTCGGTCCCCCGATATCATATCCTTTAATCTCATAAAATTGAGAATAGCTTCTCGAACTTCTACAGCAGCTTGGGAATCTACTTGGTCAATATCACCCCTCATTTCTATTGAAACAATGGGAATGCCTTCATGTGCAGCTTCTGTGGTCAATGAACCCCGTTGTCCAAAGCATTGTATTGCAAATGGTAAACCTATCTGTGATGCAACATTTCTCACATGAATATACTCTCTGTGCATTGCTACAACATGGCTGACACAGTTCTGTCTACCGGTCTTCAGGTGAATAATGTAATCCGCCTGAGATGCACGTCTCCAGATCTCCCATGCTGTACGTTCTGTTATTGTCCCATGTTCATCACCAGGAAAGACGGAGTCTAGGTCCTTTGAATCGAGAGGGGATACCTTAACTCCAAGTCTAAAGGCTAGTGGGTTAGCTACAGGAAGAATTGTTACAGACCCATCAATTCGATCGAGACTTTCAAGATGTTTCATAATGAGATAACTTGCATATACATCTGTAGCGGAACCACCATCAGTAGCGGCAATAATCAAGATGGTAGGTCGCTCTTCTCCAAATGAATAGAATCCAAGAGTTGTGCCTGTTTTCGGATCAATATCGACAGCATCAACGTTAGCTTTTACCATGGCAAGCCCTTCTGTCAACTAATGTGCATATTGCTTTCAAGAAAAATATGAAGCAGTGTATGACCTTAGTTTTTTTCAAATCCACTCCGGTTCACAATTGAAAAAGAAAATGTCAGTCTTGAAGTCCTTTGCTAGGAAGAAATCATGACGACTCAGAGCGAATTTGCTTTCCAAAGGGATATGGAGATTACCGAAAATATCAGAGTGACCACACATGTTGGGATTTCCAATCCATGCAACAGGTATTCCTGTTTTCACAATTTCAGTCCCGGTCATGGAGAGGTATGGTTCCCAGCAGATGACGACGAAAGATGGAGAGTACTTTGAGATTGCATCCATTGCCTCAAGAGTTTCAACCCATTTTGGATATCCAATATTGTACCGACCATCTTTACTATCAGTTGCAATACACCGTCTTTTGATTAGAGGTTGCAGGAATTCTGTTAAGCGTCCATCACCACTCATTACCTCAAGAATTGGGGGATTCTTTCTTCTCTTTCCCAAAGCCCTGTTTAGCACTGCTGCTAATTCCTCGATAAACTCCTTGTTGAAGATTTGAAAAATCCATCTACCCGCATCATTCGATCCATTACAGTATGATTTTACATTTCCAGTTCTTTCAAGTTGCTCAAAGAACTCTAGAACTTCATTGTAGGGTAGTAGTGATCTATGGATGTCTCTATCCTCACTGGTAGAATTATGATTCATAGGATACTCATCTTCGTGGATTGCATGAAGAAGCGTCCCTTTTCGATTCAAAATTCTTTCGACTCCAAGAAAGCTTGTAGTTCAAATCCACGGGGAGAGGTCAAACCAAGTTGACCATAGCTCTAATAAGCAAGCTACTTCATCTTACGTGGAGAGAGTGAGCCAGGATGGATTGCGTTCTTACAAATTAACACACACTCCTTTTGCGAGTCCTTTATAGAGGACCCCATCTTGGATTTGACTAATCCTTCAGCATCAAGAGAGGTTACTACAGATGAGTGAATTTGCAAAGATTGAGAAGAAATGGCAAAAACGCTGGGCAAAGGACAGAATCTTCGAGGCAGATCCAGATCCTAAGCGTAAGAAGTTCTTCTTGACTGTTCCATATCCGTATGTAAATGGTGCATTGCATATTGGTCACGGGAGAACCTATACAATTGGTGACCTGATTGCTCGTTACAAGCGTATGCAAGGATTCAATGTATTATTCCCAATGGCATCGCATATGACTGGCACACCAATACAGGGCATGGTGGACCGAGTCCTAGCAGGAGACCCTGATGCAATTGAGATGTACAAAAGAGACCTACGCCTTTACTTTGATACTGAGGAGAAGGTTGATGCACAACTGGTAAAATTCAAGGATGCTATGACAACTGCATCATTCTTTGCGAAAGTGATCTCACAAGATTTCGCAGCTCTTGGCTACAGTATTGATTGGCGACGTGGATTTACTACAGGTGATAAGACCTACAACAAGTTCATCGAATGGCAGTATCAAAAATTCATGGAAAAGGGATATGTCAAACAGGGTAACTATCCATTGCTGTATTGCCCTAAATGTGGAAATCCTGTAGGAGAGGATGATATACTAAAAGGAGAAACTGCAAAAATCAAGGAGTTCACAGCCATCAAGTGGCCCTTTGAAGATGGATACTTGGTTGCAGCAACCCTAAGGCCTGAAACTATCTTTGGTGTCACTAACATGTGGATCAACCCTAAGGCAAAGTATGTCTGGGCAATGGTTGATGGAGAGAAATGGATAGTATCCCAAGCAGCAGTAGAGAAGTTAAAGTTGCAAGCTAAAGAAGTAGAAATTATTGAAAGTTTCAAAGGCTCAAAAATCATTGGGAAATACTTCAGAGCGATTCATGATAATCATGAGATACCCATTCTACCTGCTGAATTTGTTGACCCTAAGAATGCAACAGGTGTAGTTTATTCAGTTCCTGGACATGCACCTTTTGACTATATCGCACTGAGAGACCTGTGGGAGGACCCATCAAACTTAGCGCAGTACGGAATCTCATCAGAGGATGTTCGCAGTATTGGAATCATTGGTATGATTGATATGAAGGGGTACAGCGAGTTCCCTGCAAAAGATGCCGTGGAGAAGAGAGATATCAAGTCACAAGCTGAGGTTGAGAAATTGGAAGATGCGACCCAAGAGATCTACAAGGCAGAGTTCTATGATGGTGTCATGAAAGAGAACTGTGCTCAATTTTCAGGTCGGTCTATACAGGATGTCAAGGAAGACGTTGTGACGTGGTTAGGAACGGTTAATCATGTGGATGTCTTCTATGAACCCGATCAGCGACCTGTAGTTTGTAGATGTGGTACGGACGTACAAGTAGGAGTCTTTGCAGGACAGTGGTTCTTAGACTATACAAGCCCAGGTTGGAAAGAGGATGCACGTAGAGCATTAGAGAATATGGAAATTACTCCCGATATGTTCCGGAATTTATTCGAAGCCACTTTTGACTGGTTAGCCCAAAGACCGTGTGCTCGCAGAAGAGGTATTGGTACAAGATTACCATTCGATCCAGACTGGATCATCGAATCTTTATCAGATTCTACGATTTACATGGCATACTATACAATAGCACATCATATAACAAAGAACAAGCTAAGGCCCAAGCAGTTGACGTCCGATTTCTTCGAATACATATTCTTAGGAAAGAAAACTCCTGCTAATGTCAGCAAATCAACTGAGATTGACATTGAGTTATTGAAAACTATGCGTAACGAGTTTATGTATTGGTACCCAAATGATCAACGACATACTGCGCCTTCGCATATTTCCAATCACTTGAGCTTTGCAATCTTCCACCATGTGGCAATATTCCCTGAAAAGTACTGGTTACAATGCATCAGTTTCAACGAACACATGAATATGGAAGGTAAGAAGATGAGCAAGAGTAAGGGTAATGTCATTCCATTAGTGGAGATTCCTGAAAAATATGGGGCGGACCTGTTTAGAATTTATACAGTATCAGCAGCGGAGCCTGGAACCTTAATGGATTGGAGAGAGAAAGATGTACCATCCATGAGGAATAGAATGCGTCAATTCATCCAAGTTGTAACCAAATATGCAAAGAAAACACCTCAAGCATATTCGAAGAAGGATAAACCGACCATGGCAACACAATGGATTCTATCACGTGTCAACTCTCTGATTCAAGATAGTACAGATATGCTGGATAATTTCAGATTGCGAGAATACGCCATCCATGTTTCTTCGGAAATGATACGGGCTGTCAATCACTATCTGAATAGAGAGGGGATTCCAAAAGAAGAACGTGAAGGAACTATGGCCTACATTTGTGATAAGTGGATCCGATTAACAGCACCCATGACTCCTCATATTTGTGAAGAATTGTGGGCAAAAATGGGACATGACGATTATGTCTCATTAGCAGCATGGCCAAAACCAGACAAGAAATTAATCGACAAGAATGTCGAGAATGCTCACGAGGTAGTAGAGTCCACGATTCGAGATATTAGAGAAATCAAGAAGTTGCTGAAAGGGAAGAAAGCTTCGAAAGTCCACATCTATGTTGCACCTGAATGGATGTTTGAAGCAATGAATAGTATTCGTGATGCCAAATTACCTACAGTTGTAGGTGAAATCATGAAACATCTGATGTCAAACGAAGAGTTCAGGAAGCATGGAAAAGAAGTCAAAAATATTGTCGATAGAATTGCAAAGGAGAATGGTTTGTGGGATAATTCAGCTACTGCTAATGAGGAGATTGCAGCTCTGAAAGATGCCAGTACTCACATCGGGAATGAGTTCAAGTTAGAGGTCATTGTTCATAATTCTGAAGAACCAAAATATGATCCACAGAACAAAGCACGCTTTGCATTGCCAGGACGCGTTTCATTATTCTTGGAATGACTGAGAGTATTCCTGTAGACTCTCTGCGTTCTTTTCTATTCGCCAAACATAAAGTGCAAGAATGAACATGTAACTGACTATTGCAAAATAGATTGCCCATTCCAGTGTGACACGCATGGAGAATACTGGTCGTATTGCTCCGAGACTCTCCCAAGGGCCATAGAGGAATAGTGCGAATATTGCAGTGTTGATAAAACCACCCAATGAGAATATCTTGGGGATCTTTACATTCCTTTGCATGAGAATTGCAAGAGCCCAGAGAACTGTCATAACAAGCCCACTAAGAAAGAAGGAGATAGCGGTTATTCCGTGCATCGTTGCATTGTTCATGGGATATATTCCGACTAGATAGATGGAGAGAGATGAAAAAGCACCTATTACAGCTGCTATCTTTCCAAGAATGTTTTCAAGATATAATCCAAGACCGAACATAAAGGGAATAAAGAATATACCTGCAAGCATCAGTCCAATGTTAAACATCATCGCAAACTCTGAGACCCCTAGTTCTCCAAGTTCTGAAACATAATGATTGAACATTGAGAACGGTTCACCTAGGGTGCCAGTATAGAACAGCTGTGGAACCAGAATAAAGACAAGACCAATGATTGATCCGATGATTCCCCATTGCGGGAAATGTTTCTCATTGACAAAGGTTCGGATTTCTTCACCTACAGTCATTTGGTCATCTCCAAATAAAAGGACACAAACCAACTGATAGTTCTATTGTGCTAAGTCTGTTACTTGATTATGAGTACATGTGTAAAACTAATATACGATATCTATTTATATTATACATAGAACCGATATAAGAGTGTCAAAGAATCCCCTGAGTAGTGAGTTTAATGCAAGATCTCCAATTAGTACTAGATTATGTCATGTTTGTAGCATTCGTGACATTGTATGGTACAGTAACTTGGAGTCTCCTCCGATATTCTACACGTGAGATGTATAGAACTTGGGCTATTGGTTGGGTAATCTACACTGCAGGAGCTTTTTGGGGAGTAATACTATCAACAAGTGCATTAATAATAACAGACGTCTTTTCACTCACAGGGCTTTATGTTGGAGCCACCCTTTTCATGGACGGAACTCGGGGAAAGAAACTTTCAAGAAAAAGGGTTTCAGTTTATGTCGCAGGAATAGTTCTATTCTGCGCTTTATTGATAATAGGCCTTTTGCTATCATGGCCCTTCTATTTCGTATTCATTCCACTAGGATTACATATAGCATATGTATGTCTTCTTTCAGCAAAGACTGTATACGCCATACCAGAATCTATGGGGCAACCAAGAATTTGGCTTCTTTCTGGTTTGATTACGTGGGGATTTTCATGGTTATCATTTCCTTTTATAGCAATTATACCAGAATACTATCTTTCATTCATGGTCATACAAGCAATAGGTGTACTCATTACAGGAGCTTCCATGTTGACCCTATTCATGAGGACGGTCACACGAGACCTTGAAAGGCAGTATAAGGTCACCCAAATAATATCCAGCCTTGTTCAACATGATATCAGGAATTACATTCAAGCGGCAAGGCTTGCTCTTGATCTTACTGAGAGCGCAGGGATTGTTAATGACCATTGGACCGATATGGCTTCAGCATCCTTGGATAGTGCAAAGGATTTTGTTGATGAAATGCGTGAAATAGCCTCGACACTCACACGATTCAAACCACAACCAGAACCCACACATCTTTTCACTCTTGTTGATTCTATTAAACAGAGAGTTATGTCAGAATATTCAATAGAATCAGATCAAGTAAAAATTGAGATATCAAAGAGTACACAAGTTCTTGCTTGCCGTCTTTCTAAAGAGCTACTCTGGAATATTTTTGACAACGCTTTCAAACACGGTAGTGATGTCCTATTTGTAACTGAAACAAGATCAGGGAATTCACATGTGACTCTAGAAATTAGTGACCGTGGCGGAGGTATTCCTGACAATATCAAGATGTTTTTGAATAATCAAAGTTCCATTTCAGAGCAGACTGCACCTGGCTTAGGCCTTGGAATCATTCTTATCCAAAGTCTTTCTGAAATGTGTGGTTCTCGTGTTCACGCTAAAGATATTGTCGAAGAGTCTAAGGTCATTGGAACCAAATATTCACTAGTATTCGCAATAGCTGAAGATGGTCCTTGATCAACGGATAGAGGATTCTCGTACTTTCTTGACCCTCATCATAAATAATTTATTTTACAACATCCAGGAGCCTTTTTTTCTAATTCCCGCGATTTCATGCGGAATAAAGCTGAGATGGATATTCAAACCAGTGGTCCTGATTTCTTCCCTAGTTTCTTAGCTGCTTCTTCTAGTGTGTACCCCTCTATAGAAGGAGGAAGTCCAGTTTCTTCAAGCGGAATGACCAGTTTCATTCCTTCTGCTTTTGAATACACTCCAAGACCGACGCTCTCTCCAACTTGAATGACCCTCATTTTCTTGAACACTTTCTGTGTTTTAAGAAATCCATCAGTACAAGCCAATACAATTAGGACTGTAGCCTCGCTAAAGATCTCTTTGGTAGCAGGGTGTTGGGAACGAAGTCGGATGAGTGGTGGTTGGCAACCAACTCCAATTAATTCCTGATGAATGACATTGTATCCGTCTTTTTCGAGAGCTTTAGCCAGAGATTCGAGATTCTTACGTCCTCCAAGATTGGAGTATTTTGTACAGTCATTACAAGACCAGAGAATTATCCTGTCAGCTTCAACGATATGCTCCTTGAGTTGTTCGTAGTCCATACTACGAAGCACTACTATCATAGTTCAACCCCCTCTGGAGCAACAACCTTTAGCATATCCGATTGAGCAGGTACCCCTAATGTTCTAACACCTGCAACCACTGGAATATTCGGAAACTTGTTTTTGATAACAGTCCAGCCAGCCCAACAACCCAGACAGAGAATCTTATCGACCTCTGCAGTAGGATTTGCATGATCATAGTAGTCTGCATTGCACCCTGTTGTAAGTACAATCTCTTCTACAACATCGACACCGACATCATTCACAAGGAGACCAGCAATTTCCTCCATCAGCTTGGCACCCCCTGCTTCCTGTGAACGTGTGCAGGTATTGCAGGTGACAATTGAGATCCTCTCACCTTTCTTGAATTGTACTTTGATTTTCTCATATGGGACAGCTTCAACGGCACAGACCATTTCTAACCCTCCTGTGGTAAGATGATTCTACTAGCATGTCCGCCGGCTTTCTCAATCCGTTTTTCTGTCGTTTCATGATAATCCGCAATGAATTCCTCACGAGTTCCAAAGACAAGGGCTTGAGTAGGACACATTTCAACGCATGCAGGAACTTTACCGAGCTTCTGTCGGTTTACGCACATATCGCACTTGACAACCTTTCCCAGGGTTTCCCTATAGACTGGTACTCCCCAGGGGCATATGGATTCGCAGGAACGACATCCAATGCATTTCTCTGCATCAATCAGTACTATATCATTCTTGATCGAAATAGCTTCAGTTGGACAGACCTTTTCACAAGGGGCATCTTCACAATGTGCACATCGAAAAGGAACAGGAACTCCTTGATAATTATCTACAAAGCAAAGAGCACTACCATTCTCTCTCTTGCACGCTTCAACACACTCTTCACATCCCAAGCAACGATTCATGATTAAGAAGACATTTTTTGACATTTTTATACCTCATTTCATTCGTTTCAATGCTGGATGCGCTACCTCAGCTACAGATTGTGCAAGTTTCTTTCTCTTGCAAGCCGAGCATGTTGTGTAGGGTTTGAAAGGAAGATGAAGATCTTCAAGAGATTCTTTTGCTTTCTTCTCTGAGATTTTCTTCTCGAGATGCTCACAGAATGGCTTTGGATTGAAGTATTCACCACATTCAGAGCACTTCTGCATAGGAACCTCAAACTCCCAGAGTGGTTCATTCAATAGAAATGAGAGAAGTTCAAAACCTGGAGAGATTACTATTGCCTCTTGGGGACAGACTTTCTCACACTCTTTGCAGACAAGACAGTGTGCATGCAATGTTCCATATCTTCGCTTATTCTGAACATCCTCGATTTTAATGGCATCTTCAGGACAGACATTGTAACATGCATAACAGCCAATACACTTGTCAGGATCCCTCTTTGGGAATCCATACCCCTCAGCAACCTCATCGGGATTGAAATGCAAAGGCTTCTTTGGTTGATATCCCAATCGATTACTGAGTGAAACAAGTAGTTCATGAATACGAGCCTTTCTCGAATGGTCATCATCCACAGAGATATCACTGAGATTTGTAACATTTTTCACCGGAGTAGGACCCAGTTTCTTGATCCGCTCTACAAATTCCGTGGTTATCGCCGCCCACTTATCGCCCTCTGCGGCGGACACATGGACAAAATCAACGCGATCTCCCAGACCAAACTCCTCTAGCATCTTCTTGAAGAATAGGAATCGTTTCTTGGAAACTATATTGCCACTGACATAATGACAATCGCCCTCATGACATCCACTGATTAAGACCCCATCAGCGCCTGCTTCTAAAGCCTGTAGTATAAATAACGGATCAATACGTCCTGTGCAGTTAACTCTAATGACTCTAAGATTTGGTGGCATAGTCATCCTACTGGTGCCAGCCAGGTCAGCTCCTGCGTAGGAGCACCAATTACAGCACATTGCCAGAATTCGGGGCTCAAAGGATTTCTTTGTATCTTTGGGTTTATTGGCGACTTTGGATGTATGACTTGTTGTGGACAAGTGCGGGCCTCCATTGATAGATTCGTGGCGTTAAATTCGATGCTATTAAGCTTCCGCAGTGAGATTGTAAGATTTCCGATTAAAGCTTAATCATAGTGAATCCTAATCAACCACGAATGCCACCTTCATAGTACCTAGAATTTCTGATTTGAAAAGACTGTAGTGAGCTGGTGTGATAATGCAGTATCATGAGGAACATTTATGATTAACTTAGGAGAAAGAAGAGCTGCACCAAAGGTGGGATTGTAGTGATAGTCGCATTCATCATGGCCAAGGTAGAGTCGACAAAGTCGCGTAACATATTGGAAGTAATTCGAGCTCTTGATGAGGTTGAAGAGGCATATCTTATCTACGGAGCCTATGACCTTCTGATCAAGTGTGCGTTCAAGACTCCAGAGGCATTGAGTTCATTTGTTGTTAACGAACTCCGAAAGGTGGATGGTATCAAGGACACCATAACGAACGTGTGTGCATCATGTGAATAGAGGAACCAATCTCTATAAGCCATCTAAACCGAGTCGTTTGAGAGTTTCTTTTAGAGGTAATCCAGTCTCTTGATCCCAACCTCGCACATCATAGTACTCTGTGAGCATCTGGTCAAGTTCTACTACTTCACCTGCAGATGGACCCAGAGGTGCCTTCTCTTTTGTTAAACGGTCGGGAAGACAATCATCTTTTCGAGATACACCGAATCGAGCATTGAACAAACGATTCAGATTTACGATACGCTCCCCAATCTCTTGGAGTTGAACTCCTGTAAGGTTCAATCCATTGTGTACCTTCAGAGCGAGTGCAATATCATCATAATAGAACTCGGGTGGTATCTGAGTTCCATACTTGCAGAGACCTACACTCTCCACCATGACCATGAAATCTTCACACTCTTTGACCATTATCCCTTTGTACTTGGGACTAAGACGGTCAGCCATCTCAGGCAGATATTCTTCTCCAAAACGTTTCTTTATATCTTCATCAAATCCCGCCTCATCGAGAACAGGGAATGCGTAGAGATGGTCAGCTCCGCGAGCTGCAGTTACAGCTGCAAGACCCATAGATTTCTGAGCTCTGGGCTCTTGTCCTGCGATCTCCTGTTTTTTCACAGCCATAACGAATTTGTCAGTACCACGACCGATTCTTTCAGCAGCAGCAGCACTACCTTCAGCTAGGATATCTCCGAATCCTTCACGCAGTGCAATCATCTTTGTTAGTTTAATGATGGTATCAGCATTTCCCCAGCTTAGGTCTATACCACCTGTATCCTCAGCTGTCAAGAGACCCTCATCCCACGCTTCCATAGCCCAGGATATAGTTCCACCTAATGAGATTGTGTCCATACCATACTGGTTTGCTAGATGATGACCAAAGAGAACGGATTCCAGATTATCATTTCCACATCGAGAGCCCATCGATGACTGTGTTTCAAATTCTGGTGCACCACCAATGAACTTGTATGGGCCACTTCGCACAGCTGTGTATCTACCACACCTTTGGAGACAGGAGTAGTCTGCTCGTGCTTTTACAAAGTATTTCGCGTTAATAGCATCGCCACTAATCTTGTCGTATCCTTCAAAAACACCCTGCTTCATATTGTAGCTTGGTAGTCTTCCAATGTGCTGCATAAGTTCAACAAGACTTGTTGTTCCATACTTCACTCGACCGGGAGTGAAGGGATTAGCCATCATTCGCTCATAGAAAACGTCCATTTGTCTGAGGTAGTTCTTCGGGTCCGCCACTTCCAACTTGCCAGTTCCATGAACAGAGATTGCCTTTATTTTCTTTGAACCCATCACTGCTCCTAATCCAGATCTAGCAGACGCACGATCTCGGTCATTCATAACTGCTGCAAATTTAACCAGATTCTCTCCAGCCTGTCCAATTGATAGTGTTCTGAACTTTCGATTGTGACCTTTGCGTATGATATCATCGGTTTCAAATACATCCTTTCCCCACAAATGTGAGGCATCAAGAAGCTCTACTTTGGAGTCTTCTATGTTCAGATAGAGCGGCTCTTTTGATGCACCTGTGAACATAATAGCATCATAGCCAGCTAATTTCAGTTCAGCTCCAAAGAATCCTGCGGCGTGGCTTTCACCCCAAATTCCAGTGAGAGGTGAAAGTGCAGCCACTACATGTCTAGAAGCTTGGGGAAACATTGACCCAGTGAGTGTACCGGTAGCAATTCCTAGGATATTCTTCTCACCGAGTGGATCTGTTCCTGCAGGTATCATATCATACAGGACTTTTGAAAGGTATCCAGCTCCAAGGAGATATTTATTCACTAGTTCTTCATCAATGGTTTTCTTCTCGATTTTACCTCTCGACATATCAATCCAGAGAATCTCACCACCCAGACCACTTATCATTACATAGCCTCCTTCTCATAGAGCTCATCTTCGTGCTCATTATGGAGTGCCATCATTCTCCCCTCTTTATCACGCTCAGCTAATTCAGCAGTAGTTGTTATGAAGAGTGCATCTGCGGGACATCTATCAACACACTGCCCGCATTGAATACATTTGATAGCTTTTCCAGTATCAGGGTGTATGTGTATTGCATTGTACGGACAAGCGGCAACACATGCGCCAGTACCGTTGCACTTTCTATTATTCACTATCACTATTCCCTTGGAAGTTCTACTGAGGGCACCTTCGGGACATGCTGCGATACATGGGGCGTCCTCACAATTTCTGCAGAATAAAGGAAAATCAAGAGCAGGTTCAATTCGTACTACTCGGACTCTTGATCGTGTAGGACCAATCACTTTGGAGTAATACATACTACAAACATTCACACAGACCATACAACCAGAGCAGACATCGGGGTCTCCAAATACAAATTTGAGTTCAGTCATGCTTCAATCTCCTAGAGGTTTGTTTCCACTCCCCATAGCCTGGAATTTACCATGGCCAGGTTTTGCCAGGATCTTACCATCTCCGTAGACCTGCACTCCACGTACAAAGGTCATTTGAGGAGCGCCTATCATCGTCATCCCATCGTAAAGGGTCCACCCACATTTTGAAAACATCATATCCTCGTTAATTTTCTCTTCTTTGGTTGGGTCAACAATTACAAAATCTGCATCTGAACCAATTCTAATCACACCCTTCTTTGGATAGAGCCCGAATAATTTTGCAGGATTTCTAGAACTAACTCGAAGTAATTTGGAGAAGGATAATCGACCCTTGTTGATCCCTTCAGAGAGAAGGACTCGAAGAATCATCTGAATTCCATCGACGCCAGACCACGCTTCCCTTATGTCATCTTTACCAGTGTCCTTCTTCTCAATTGGACAGGGAGCATGATCACTAACTGTAATATCGATCATCCCCCGCAGTAGAGCGGACCATAATGCAGCTCTGTCCTGTTTGGATCGTAGAGGTGGATTCATCTTGCTCTTGGGTCCTAAGCGATTCATCTCATCTCTATAGAATACCAAATGATGAGGACAGACTTCAGTAGTAACCATCACTCCACGTGATTTCCCTCGTTCTATCTCGTTCATACCTTCATGAGTTGTTACATGAGCAATGTGCAAGTGACCTCCAGTCTGAGATGCAATGGATATGTTTTGTCGGATAGCAAGTTGTTCAGCGATGTTAGGTCGTGCTAGTGAATGGCTGATTGGTGCGTCCCAATCACCGTCCAGATCTTTCCTGAACTCATCAATAATTCCCTGGTCTTCAGAATGTATTGTGATATGCCCACCCACCTCAGAAACCTCACTAAGACATTTCGTGATGACTCCAGCATTTGCTTGATACGGCTCACAGGTGAAGGCTTTGAATGCCGCCACACCGTGCTCAACCAAAGAGGGGATATTGGAAATGTTATACGCGTTCATCATCCCCGCATAGAAAGCGAAATCAACAACGGAGTTGGACTCACCAGTAGCTATTTTCTCATCAACCATCTTGACTGTATCTACCTGATTTGTCAAGGGCATATCAACGAAGGTTGTGACACCACCACCTGCAGCTGCACGAGACCCTGAAGAGAAACTCTCATGTGATTGCATCGTGGGATCATCTATGTGAGCATGAGCATCTATGAGCCCAGGCATCACTATCTTATTTTGCGCATCAATCACGATTTCTGCATCTGGAAGATGTTCATCTGTAGCTATAACTGAGATTACACCGTTAGCTACACCAATTCCTCCATGGACCATTCCAGATTCTAAAAGAAGACGGGCATTTCTGACTACCAAATCAACTCGACCACTATCAGTCTGCCTACGGTGTTTGGATGTTAGGGAACTACTCATCTCATCCACCCCCTACTGGAGGAAATAGAGCCACTGCATCGTTATCCACTAATTTGGTATCATAACCATCCAATAGCTCGATGCGTTTTCCATTTACCATACATGAAAAAAACTGTTTCAAATTTCCAGTATCTGTATTAATAACTGTCTGTGTGAAGCGCACTCCAAAAGTCTCTTGAAGTGAATCAAGTAGTTCTCGAATAGTATCTGCATCCATCTCGATATTCTTTACTCCTGTTGCTTCTCTGACGGTGGCAAAAAACTTCACTAACACTCGAGCCAAATTTCCACACTCAATCGGGTAAGTTACACACATTTGATTAAAACAATTCCCTTATGTTCCGTAAGTCAAAGGACATAGAAGTTAAAGGGTATTGGTGAATTGTGATGCAGTACATTATTGGTAGTGATTTTGATGGACATTGTTGTAGTTGGACATCTCAGTAGAGACCTCATAATCACACCAAATTCTAAGCGGGAGGCACTTGGAGGAGGCACTGCATATGCGATGCTTGCACCCGCCATCAATGCATTTGATGCAGGGATTATTTCTAAAGTCGGTGATGATTTCGAACAAGAGTACTGGGATATCTTGAAGTCCTCAGGACTGGTTCTTGCAGGTCTCCATAGAGCAGATACTAAATCTACAAGATTTGTAAACAAGTATGATGCAGAAGGGAACCGAGTGCAGATTGTAGAGGCACAGGCAGAGAAGATCACACCACAAGAATTCCCAGACGAATATCTTGATGCAAAGGTCATCCATTTCTCACCGTTGACTGCGGATGAGCTTGATATCGATTGCATTAGACTTGCTCGTTCGAACGCAGAAATAACATCCATTGATGTTCAAGGATACGTAAGGGCAATCGATAGCAGTGGTATAGTTGTTCCAAGAAACTGGATTGAACGCGATGAGATACTTGGTCTTGTGGATGTAGTCAAGTTCAATGAATCAGAGTTGAAAATGACCGTTGAGGGAGAATCAGAACTATCTGCAGTTTCGCGGATACTAGACCTAGGCCCAAGGATCGTCTTGGTAACTCATGATAGAAGAGGATCAGTAATCTATACCAGAAATGAGCAGATTAAAATTCCACTTGTCATAGCAGATGCAGAAATAGATGCTACAGGTTGTGGTGATGTCTACTCGATAGGTTTTCTTCTTGAATATATGAAGTCATCAAACCTGAAACGTGCAGGTCTCTTTGCAGCTACTTGTTCCTCTTTCAATGTGGAAACAAAAGGACCATACTGTTTCCCATCCCGATTTGATGTTGAAAGAAGGATGAGGGGATACTTGGAGAAATAGACAAGCCTTTTACAGTGCAACGCGGTGTCCGAAAATAAGGCGAATTCAATGCATGACAATCTCGATCCACTTATGGAACAATATGGAATTGACGCACTACTGACATTTGGTAATGCATTCGAAAACCCAAACATATACTGGTTGACGGGATTTCGATCCTCGGATCAAATAACCTATCTGAAAAACAAGGGAGAAGAACCTCTCGTTGCTTCATCGTTCCTAGCAGTTGAACGTGTCAAGAAAGAGAGTTTCATCAAGAAAACTCATGACCTTTCCGAAGTTCATCTTCAGCTGCTAAGGGAGAATAAGAAAATCCGGGATAATAAGGATAGAGACTATGAGGACCTCCTCAAGAAACAATTCTCCGGAGAGATTCTGGGAGTTCCAGATGAGTTTCCTGCAAGCCACTTGGTCATGCTTCAGAAAATGGGATATGAAATCAAAGTCGTGAGAGACCTTGTATTAGAGGCACGTGCTACAAAATCCGCAAAAGAGATTGGGATTATCAAAAAGGCAGGAGATGCTACCATAGATGCAATCAGTCATATCATAGAGATGGTCAAAGATAGCGATATCGGTGCAAATAATGTACTGATGCATAGAGGCGAACCTCTTACCGTTGGTAAGGTAAAGAGCGCACTTGACCATTTCCTCTTAGACAGAGGTGCAGAGTCTGCGGAGGATGTGATTCTTGCTGTTGGAGAGAGAGCCTTTGATTGGCACTATCTCGGAGTTGCTGAAGACAAGCTCAAGAGTGAGGTTCCAATCATCATGGATGTATTCCCACGATTGAAACAGGAACGATACATTGCTGATGTGACGCGTACCTTTGTGAAGGGTCCTGTACCAGAAAGAGTCCGTGAGATGTTCGAAGCAGTAGAGGATGCTGCTAATTCAACAGTTGACGCGCTTACAGCTGGTGCTATCATAGATGATGTCAATATGGCATGTTACAAGACTCTTAAGAAGCATGGATTTGACTCAAGAAGGCTCAATCCTGATGCAAAAGACGGAATGACCCATGGTCTCGGTCATGGAATTGGCCTCGATGTTCATGAACTACCAAGTACCTATAGCCGACAAGATCTCTATGCTGAAGGTAATGTTATGGCAATCGAACCTGGAGTCTACCTCGAATCGATAGGTGGAGTCCGAATCGAGAATGACTATGCGGTGACCAAAGGAAAGGCTAAACGCTTGACAACTGGAATTGAGGATGTTCTCTACCTTTGACTGTTTAGCTAAATGCATCAATTATGCTCTGGGCAAGCATTCCGAATGCATCATTTACATTCTTATCAAGTCTAACTGAAACTTCGACATGTGGAATGCCCATCTGGTCAGCAACCCGTTGTCCTTCCTCTGCAGAAACGACCCGATCCATCGCAAGATCAACTTTGTTAGCGACTAAAATAGCACGGTAATCATCCAAATTCCGATCGACCTCTTTCTTCCATTCGATAACGTCATTGAATGATTCCCAAGAAGTAACATCATACATGAACATAGCACCTTGAGCTCCCAAGTAGTAATTCTGACGAGTACGCTCAAGAAAGTCCTGAGAACCTAAATCCCAAATTTGCAGGTTCACGTTATCTTTGCCAAGAGCCATCTTCTTGTATGCAAAACCTACACCAAGGGTTGGTGAATAGTGTTCACGGAAAGTACCAGATGAGTATCGAATTATGATACTGGTCTTACCGACGGAAGCTGCTCCAACTGTGACTATTTTGAGAAGATAGGTTGGCATAAAGTATCACCTTACGTACGTGTGCATATCAAAATCCAAGATAACAGTTCTTGAGATGGAAGTTCCATTAGTTTCCTATCAGATAATCAGTTCCTGTGGTAACAGTATAGCTCGTTGTGTTGCCAAGATGAGCAGAGTCAGTATAGCAGCAGGACCGAGTTTAGAGTATTCAACCATAACACGCTCAAAAGTTTCGACATGGTCTCTACCAACCCATTCCTCAGGGAGAAGATCAATTAGGGGAGTCCCAGATGCAGAGCGAATCTGAGTTATACTCTCAGATTTGTAAATAATATGACCTCTTGTCACAAGAAGATAAGCTAGCTCTTCCATAGCATTTGACCATGCTATGTGGAGGTGACTCGTTTGCACAGCACCAACATGTGGTTTTGTTGGAGTGCTCAAAATTTCAAGCCAGTACGAGAACTCCTCAAAGCCGCGCAAATCCATAGCGGAGTATCGTTTGACAATGCGTTGAGCATATACTGTGGTTAGATTCTTGATGAAGAGTTCAAGTCTTGAAGGGTTCAATACTTGTACAAATTGTGCTAAGACTTTCATCCATTCCCCGTATAGTAGCATTAACCGTCGTTTATCTAGACCTTCGAGTATCTTAAAATCAAAATCAACTGCCCACTTGTCTTCCTTTAATTGCAACTGACTTAGAATTTCTGGTGCACTAGTCTTCTTCAATACATGGCGAAGCGCATTTGTAGCTTCAGCTTTGTTGTAGGTTCCTTCAGCTACTCGAACAGCCAGCTCAAGAGATTCTTTGACAAGAAGGATTCTCCTTTTTTCTGGTGTGAGGGCTTGAATAACTCCTACTTCTATGAGATAGTCCAATGCTCGAAGTAATTCACTTTCATCATGACGCGTCCCAAGCTCAGCTAGTATTTCGCGAACAGTACGTCGTCCATCAATCAATCCAGCTAAATGTGGAATCACTCCAGCCATTGTAGGATGAAGATTCTGCAGGTCTCTTGTTTCATTTGAGGTGGCTTGAACATATCGAATGAATTGAGTGCCAGTGGTCATGAAGTCATTGAAGCTGAACATATTTCGAAATCGTACGACCCTATGAGCCCAGAGTTTTGATAAATCTAAGGCAACCTCCCTTCTTGATAAATTGCTCACTTCAATTATCTCTTTCACACTGCTTGAGCCATTTATATAATTGAGGAGAATACTCTCTACAGATTTGATACGTTCGGGTTGAATAGTAAAATACGGAACCCATGAATCAGCTAGGAGTGTAAGTGACAACCTGCCCATAACCCGTTCTCCAAAAGACTCTAAATATACATCAACAAATGAAGAATCAAAATTGTACTCGAATGGGTCAACGACTTCAAGCCAATCAAGTTCAAATTCTGCTAATAATGAGTCCAGAATTTCTATAACTTCCTGACTTAGATGTAGCATACTTACTGCAATCAGATTTGTCTTTACTCCATTAATCAATGTGAATAGACGTGTCCCATAATCCACATAGCATACCTGTTGTTTCTCATCAAAGACTTCTTTGGAGAACATATCAATGGCTGCGAAGAAGCTTGACGCCATCACTGGATCCATATTGAGTGCCTTTGGATCGAGTTGCATGTAGAACCGAGGACTTCCACCTTTGTCAGTAATAAGGATGGCTTGGATTGCATGGCTCTGCAAAGTATAACACCGTTGTATACAGTCCGTCTTCCATTGAATATTAGATTACCTTGCGCATAGAGAAAAGCGCTATAACACAAAATCACTGAATTGAACTATAGGAGTTTGGAAGATGAAAATAAGAAATGCAGAAACATCTGATGCTCCCGAACTTGCAGAGATGCTTTTTGAACTCAGAAAGCACATCCATGGGATTGAGGGCTCAGTGAAACCACTTGAGAAGTATGTGCGGCAGAAACTGAAAGATGAGAGGTACAAACTCCTAGTTGTTGAAAAGGAAAAAGAGATTGTTGCAACAATAGGATTGACCTTGAAACAAGGAAAAATCGCTATTCTGATGGATGCCTACGTTAAGCCTGAGTTTCGAAGACAAGGCATCACAAAAATGATGGAAGAAGAGGTCTATCGATTAGCGAAAGAAAATGGTAAAAATGTGATTGAACTTGATGTGATGAGAAGCAATCAACAGGGATGGGATACGTGGCACACCCTGGACTACCAACCGTTCAAACTCATCATGAGAAAGAAAATCAATTAGTGAAAGAGGGAGCAGACTGAAATTCGCGTTGAAAAAGTAAATTATATAGAATAAGTTGGAATGACAAATTGATTCCCGAATTCTACATTAGGAAAAGATGTGATTATTATGTCATCTCGTCAGATAACGTATAGAGGATTTTTAATTCGCCTAAGGAATATAGCCAAGATAGCTCTTGAAAGCTATGGACTAGAATCTAACAATCTCAAATTCATCACCTATACTGGGAATGGATTATATCGAGTCACTGTTCGGAAAGGAGATTCATCACCAAAACATATCGAACCGGGAAGATATGCACTAAGACTTCACCAACCAAATTACATGAAACCTAAATACATCACTTCTGAGATGGAGTGGCTATATGCGTTAAGCCAAGATGGAATTTCAGTTCCAAAACCCATCAGAAATCTAGATGGCAATTGGTTAACAGTTGCGGATGGAAACTACAAAGTACCAGCAAAGAGGAACAGCACACTTGTTGGATGGTCTGAGGGCAGACTGTTGCAAAATGCTCATCCGAAACACTTCAGGTCTCTTGGAAGAGTGATTGGACAGTTGCATGAGCAATCTATGAAGTGGAAAAGACCAAAGGGATTTGCAAGACCGCACTGGGATTGGAATGGTCTCTTTGGAGACGGTTTTGACTACGGTTTCTCTGCTACAGAAGCACGAGAAGCAATTCCTACTGAGCACCAGAAGTCCTTCAAACAGGTTCTAGAAAGAGTTGCAGAGTTCAGTGAATCACATGGTAAGGGAAAGAAAGTCTACGGGTTAATCCATGCTGATTTTGATGTGATGGATAATGCAACATATTATGGTGGAGAGATTCATCCCTTCGACTTCGATGATTGCGGTTATGGTTACTGGAT
>SDNZ01000017.1 GCA_004524565.1 Candidatus Thorarchaeota archaeon | reverse complement strand
GATCAATTCGCAATAATCCAAGAGGGGCTGACTTCTGCTGGAATTGATGCTTCTTCAATGCTTGAGCGAATTGATTCTGACCTCTGGGAAACTTTCGTGAGGAATAAGAGAAAGCCAAGGATTGAACGAGGTGATTCTGGTGAACTCTCAGTATTGCATAGGGTGAAATCAGCTAGATCCAATATTTATTCCAAGGTTTTTCAACAACAGATCACAGCGTTGAATGCGATAAACTTGGCTAAAACACAATTATGCAACGATGTTCTGATGTCTGTTGTCTCCGATCCAACTCATCCACTAAGGCGCAGAGCATTGAACCAACTTAGTGAATCAGCAGATTCGAGTACTATTGCGTTTCTTGCAACGTTAATGAAAAATGATGATGATGAATCAATTCGTAAAGAAGCTGCACGAACGTACTCAATACTTACATCAAGAAGTCAATTTTCTGGTATTGGTCATACCATTCCACAGAAACCAACAAAATCTTCGCTCCTTGATATTTCTAAGATAAATAAGATACTCAATACACTGATTGTAAAAAATATGCCAACAGCAATGATTGATGACACATTGAGTTCCATAGTAATTCAAGCGGGTGCTGATTCAATAGATATTCTTACTCGTCTTCTATTAAAACCTCAGACCAGCGTTAAAGCAGCTGTTATCAAAGCTTCAACCTTTTTAGATACCGAAACTGCGGCACCAATTATTCGTAAGGCTCTTGCTGATGAAAATCCAGAAATAGTAGCTTTAGCTGAAAAAGAATTAGACACCAGATGGTCTGATGAAATTTGGGAATGAACGAAAAAAATGGCTCGGATGACGAGATCGCTAGACTATGTTTTAGAGATATAGGCTTTGGGTTCTTATGTTTCTAACATAGTATTCTGCGATTGTCTATGAGTCGTCGGATGCATCAAGTGATCCAGCGATCTCGTCCCGGTTGCACCCAAAGGTGCTAGGATTTCTCCTGGGTAATGTCCCGATTACCCAGAAAGATATGCTCCACGGATGTATGTCGTTAATTATTCGGTCCCGATTATTAATCGTAGGGGGGAACACTGTGCTGAGTTTGTCGTGAGGAGGAGAGAGATTGTGGAAAGAAATTCCCGACACAGTGTTCACCTTGCGTTCCAATCGAATTACGAAATTCGCAATAGTATTGTGGAAAGTATTGCATATTCCGCAATTACCAGCAAGAATATTGCGAATAAAACGAATATAAGATTAATTAGTGCGGCATAATTTTTGAAAAATTGTCATTAATGGAGAAACATACTAGATTTTATTTTCGCAAGATTTGTTTTTTCTTTCTCGACCTCATCATACCGTTTCATTTCTTCTAATAGACGAATAAGATCATCCCAAGCATCAAAATGACTTCTCTCACATTCAATAGATTTTCTATAGGCTTTCTCAGCTTCCTTGAACCTGCCAAGACAATGCAATGCAGCCCCATAGGTATGCCAAGAATGATGATATCTATCAGAAAGAGTGATTGCTTTCTCTGAGAGCTGCAATGCTTCTTCACAGTCCCCTGATAGATATATCACATAAGCAAGATTATTCATATATACAGAGTCTGAAGGATTCTGTTTCAACAATATCTCAAATACTACCTTTGCTTCATCTATTCGTTCAGCTTCCGCCAACGCCACTCCATAGTCATTCAAGAAACCTAGATCTTCAGGTTTCAATAAATGCATATGCTGTGCTATCTCAACTGGCGCATCTCTGATTTTTAATTTCATGAATGCCTTTCTCACATCATCCCAACGCTTGAAATGTTCAATATCTTGCTCTGTATCTTTTTTGAAGGCATCCAAAACTAACGTCTTGAATTCATCTACATGAAAGCATTCCAAATTTCTGTTAAGCCAATTATTGAGGGCCGTTCTCTCTACCAAGTCCTCAATTATTTTCTCAATGTAGTTTTCTCTGAGGAATTTTAATGCGATGTGACTTTTTACTGAGTCATGATTTTTGCCAAGACACATCAGCATTTTAACAATATTTGCATAGATGTCCTGCATATTGTAATCAATGCATTTTTGCAGCACTGTTGTTAGTACTTTCTCACTATATTTTCCAAGTCGATTATCTGAGCAATCAAGAGAATTTAGAAATGTAACAAGTATATTGTATTCCTCTGCAATTGATTGTGATTGGTTAATTCTTAGAATTTGATAACGTGCAATCCAGCTATCATGTGAGTTTTTAGGAAATAGCCATGTTGCTGCAAGGATTTCAAGCAGTAGATTATTAATTGTGGTTGATTCTATAACATCAAGAGAAGTTACTGTTTCTTGTATTTGAGTTAGGGTTGGTTGATTCCATTTCTCATTACGTTTAGTCCAAAGTGAGATACCACCAAAGACACTAGAGATACCTTCTACTAATTGGAGTTTGTTATGACTTAATTTAACTAATCTATCATCTTTATTCGATTCTTTGATTTCACTCTCAAAAGTTTCTAGAAATTCCATTATTGGTTGTATTTTTGATTTCTCAATATACCGCCCTATGTACATTTGTGCTAGCGATTCGAAACCATAATGAGTTCTCCAGAGTAATATTAAATCAATCAAATCTGTATCTTTTGCTTCTTTGAGTGATTGAATCAAACTTTCCTTTGCCGAAATTAACTCAATTTGCCGTCGTTCTAATCCAAGGTGAGTGATATCTGCGTGCTCCTCGCCAAAGTTCTTAAAATTGAAGAAGAGCGTAGAATCGCCTGATTCTATCTGATCCTTTGTGATTTCATAGAAAAATCGAATAACCTCTTCTTTGAGTTCCTCAATGCTCAAAGATGGTGCTACTTTTGGCAATTGTGTGAGAAGTGCAGAATTGATTCCAGAGAGATGTTTGCAATTGAAAATGCTGAGTAGATGAACATTCTGAAGAAACCATGAATCCGAGGTACAGTTGTGAATTGTATCTACTAAAATTTCCAAGGCTTTAGCAGGCCCTACTGAGGTGTATAATTCCTCAAACTTATTTCGTGCTAATATTGGATTAAACGAATTGAATGCTTCGGTGATTTCATCTGTCAATGTTTTGCTATTCATAAAATACACCTCTTAGATATTGTCGGCTCTCAGATTGTGGACCAGAAAAGTAATCCTTTTCATCACTAGATATTTTATGCATGAGATGCTGTTCATATAATTCCTGAGAGGCATTAGTTTGACAAAACATATCCATATGAATTACTCTTGTAAGAAATGCAATTATCGATTCATTCCTATTGATATCTGGCGGATGTGTCCGAATTGTGGACATGAAGCTGATGTCATTGCCCCTCTGGCTGAAGAAGTCTACAAAGCAGGAAAATACCATCGGGAAACTCATTGGGGAGGAGGCAGTCATATGCCAATGGCATGGATATCTAATTCCTATGCGGATGAAGTTGCCCCTTGGGGTTTCAAACTCTTCGACTATCTCCTTCCCCGTTTGAGAACTGGTCGACCTATTGAATTCGATAAATACCTCAAAATGATGAAGTTTCCTGATGGACGTGAAGGTGACTACTATCGTGCCCTCATGCAGTCGTTCCACGATGTCTTTCTTCTCTTTGAAACTAAATTGAAGTAGCATCAGTCTAACTCTCCGAGTTCATTTCTGCTACAATCTTTTTTACTAACGGATGTTGGGTGATTTCTTCTACCCCCTCAATATCCCTGTAAATACGTGATGGATTATTTACACTAGCAATAGATCGTGCAATATATTCGGTCCTGCTTTGTATTGCCTGTCTGATTTCATCATTATTCATGAGCGATTCATTCTTCTTGATTTCACCGATTATTTCCCAAGGATTATGTGATTCTTGAATGCTCATAAGAATCAAATTATAGACCGTGGGTTCGTTAAGTATCTCATCAAAATATTGAAACGTGCCAATTGTGATGTGAATCTGATCTATAGGCCATCTAGCGATTAAAGAAATTACTTCATCCATTCTTTTTCTAAGAGCATTTTTAAATTGGGGAGTTTGGATGATGTATTGATATTGTCCAAGTACTCTCAAGGTATCATCAATATGTTCTGAAGCCATGAACTCGTCAATGATGTCTGATATGCGCGATAAAACGGTATTACGTAATTCAGGATGTGAGTAAAAAACCTCTGAATTAATGGCCATCAGTTTTTCAATTACCTTAGGAGTTTCCTTGATAAGTTGAATTACCTCTTGTTGGATACTCTTATTCGAGGCAAGAATTTCATTATGAGATACATACAACAATCCTCTCCATTGTAGGTCCTTTATCCTTATTGCAATTGCTTGAACTATTTTATCATTTGAATACCACAATGGAACTTGGGATACGCGTATAATTATCAAATCGATTTTGTCATTATTTGAAGAGCGGATGGCAGAAAGAATATCAGGTATTAGTTTCTTGGTGATGTCACGAATCTTTTGTGTGTCTACATATTTGTAAATCCAGTCTAATTCGAAGTTCCATGGTTCAGTACTTTCGAGTAGGATCGTTTCTATAATTCTTTCAATCTCATTCCGATAGGCTGGATTTTTCTCCAAATATCCCAAGTGCAAAAGCTGACGGATAAAATAGATATTCGCTGGAGCTTTGGCAGTTCGGATAATACGAAGAATTTCTTTTTCCAAGCCAGGAATTTCAAGAAACTCATTGATAATGATTGGCGAGATATCCGATAATTTATCGATGTTTTTTATAAACCAATTAACAACGTCCTTATTCCTCAACATAACAGGATGAAATGCATCATGCAAAATGATTAGAGTTGCTTCCTCAGTATCTAATAATCTGAGAAGAATATCCGAAGCGTCCTCAAGAGATTGTAGAACCTCTTTGCGTTTTTGCATTGCTATACTTAATTCTTGCATTATCCCACGAAAATGTCGGGGATTTCGAATAGCGTTAACAATAGCATTAATTATTTTATCATTAGAATATAAAGATCGAATTTGATTGATTGCTCGTAGATTGTAATAGAATCCATTCGAATCAACAGCGATAGCTACAAAATCATCTAGGCGTTCATTGAGGGCTTTCATGATGGATCTGTTTGTGAAGAACAATTGTGCATATTCGTTCCAACCTATTTTTTGTAGAATGTGAGATGGCGTCTTTGTAGTTTTTATTTGATACGCAATGGATTCCATGACCTCAGAATCCATCAAAGCCCTCCATCTTTCACCAAAAGGTGTAGAATTATTGCATAATGCTTCGATAATCAAAAATGGTTTCTCAGATGTTCGAATGGTTTTAGCAATCTCCTTGTGCAATGCTTTGTTCTTTGCTAGGCTTCTGGATTTGAAAATTTGTCCTATGACCTCATCAGGTCGCTTTGCTTCACCTAACCGTTTGATGAAGGCATTGACAAGATTCTCTTGATCAATGATACTGGTCAGTTTCGATTTAAACGAAATAGATTCCCCTTGTTCAATCGCAATAGTGATCGATTCCGATCGAAAACGAATAGCTTCCTGAATTTCTTTAACTTCTAAAAGGAAATCCTCTTTTTCTAGAGACTGAATAATTTCCATGAGATGCTCATTTTGTCTGATTGCTATAGCAATGGCTCTCTGTATTTTCTGTTTCTTACCCCTTGAAGTATATTCCAATATATCGCAAATCAAACTAGTTGGATTTTCCGATTTTAGAATGCTTTCAGCTAGATTTTCATCAATAGCAGGTGCATTAGCAAGGTCTGGAACTGTGTCAAGAATCAACATCAAATCGCGTCTAGATCTGAAATCTATGGTGTTATCTTTCAGTAAGCGAACAGCTTCAATAATGTCATCAATTCTGTAGCTTAAAGCATTTGAAAAAGGCACACTATTGAGAAAGTACTTTTTTTTCCAGATATCATATCTTTCCGCGACGGAAATTAAATCTTCTACTATTGACCAAGGACATTCTGATGCAATAAGAATCCTTGAAGCAGTTTCTTGACACTCCGGATGTGATGCAAGATAATCACTTGAACATAATAATCCAACGTAGGATGAATCATCATCATAATTTGAAGTAGCCATCATTTTGCATAGAAGGGAACGGATTGCAGTGGTACGAGCTAGCTCGGGGATTTTTACTGCTACACTCAAATCGCCAAAAGGAAAATTGAGCGTGTTCTCAATTTGCTCTGCGACTTCCCGCCCTTTTTTTTCCATTAAATCTAGGACTTGCGGATTATTTTGTATATTAGCTATAGTTTCGATATCAGTTAATTCATGCAGAATTTTCCAAGGAGTTTCATGTTCTAAAACTACGTGCAGAATTGCAGATTGTATTGAATCATCTTTGAATACCTCTGGAAAATTCTTTATGCTCTGAATAAATGTGATAGGATTGCTAGATTCACAAATCTCTGACGAAATTAATTTTGCACGTTTATTGATTGATTTCTTGATATCACTATGCTTTACAAGCGGTTCAATTGTCTTCATATGATCGATAAACAACCAAAAATTGGCACTTGCTTCAAGTGCCACAGCTATTCCTTTCAAGACATGCTTTGATAGTAGAAGGTGAGAATTACTCTTTAGCACATTAAGTAAATACCAGGGAGTTTCTGTTGTGGTAAACGCATTTCCGATTGCCTTTTTGATTTTCTCCGAGTCTAAAAGTTCAGGGACCCATGAGATTGAGCTAACTACAAACCAAGGTGCATCAGCGCTCTCGATTCCAGCGGCGATGTCTCTTTCGCGAATCTGAATTGCTTGAATCACATCCTCATTATTGCGCAAAGAGATTTCATACTTAATATTGCCAATTAACGGAATAATGTTAGAGCTAGTCATCAGGTGTTCAACTATGCTAATTACTGTTGATTGGTCCAACTATCTCTCACCCCTATCACCATGATTTTACAAATTCCAATTTAGTACTTTAGTTTTAAAAAACCTTGAAACACTTGGGGCACTGAATGGAACCATCGGGTCTCCGGACACTCCCCATTATCTGAATTCATGAACCACAATACGGGCATTCCTCAGCTTCAGGTGAACGACTTTGAACTCTTTGTGATAAAGCACTTTGTCGGATTTCTTCTAACTCAAAATAGCGTAGTTGTTCTCTAGTAATAATTCCCCGCTGTTGAAGTTTCTTTTTCCGTCTTGTGGATTCATAATATGCATAGATATTGTATAGAATACAAATTATTCCAAAAGATAGACCCAATAGTTCCATCACCTGCATCTCATCTGTACCTCCTATTTACAAACTAGCCTTGTAACTATGTAGCTGGAAGAAAAGGAAATACATTATGACATAATCATGAAATCTTTGATTTGATATAACTGGGTGCAACTGCTAGGATAGAGCTTTTGACTGATTTATCTCCCACGAGCATTCTAGCAATGATTCTCAATGATTTCTCTGAGTCGATAAATCCTGATTTACTCCAACCGGATGTTCCTGAACTACTTGGTTTCATCAATCTTCTTTGCAGCCAATATCCCCATTTGAGATCCGAGCCAATTTGTTTGGTCCAGTTTCTCTCATACCTAGATAGCAACCCACTATGGAACTCGTTCTTTCGAACGCAGTGGGCTGCAGTTTTGGCAGCGCTGATTCCGCCCATCATTGAATAGTGGATGCCTTCGCCACTTATTGGTGAGCAGTGACCCGCAGCATCTCCAGCAAGCATTATTCGTTTTCCATATGACGGGGTGACAATTCCACAAAGGGGCATTAACGCAGCGTCTTTCTTCACTATTTTTCCTTGGGATAATTCACTACTAAAGGGTTCAACTTCTTTGAGAAGATAATCCAAGTATTCATGGGTCTTTCGATCATTTCGTTGAATTCTTGACACTAATCCTCCAGTTCCTACTACAGCTGTCCTTCCTCTTGGGAAAATCCACGTATATCCACTCGGGGAATATTGACTTCCGTAAAGAAATGCATTGGAATGTCCTAGTTCTTTTTCTGTTTCTATGTGATATTGAAGACCATAACCCATGGCATTATTGGCAATCCTAGGTCTCAATGTTATGAATCTCTGGCTGACTGGATTTGCTCCACTAGCATCAATAATAAGGTGCGATCTGTAGGTATGTTCCGTTCCGTTCTCTTTTATAGTAACTTTAGATGCTGCACTAGATGTTTCGACTTTACTCACCTTGGAACCAAGAATATGATTGTCAGTTGATTTACACATACAGAGAAGTGTCTTTCCTAGTGCTCCTCTACTCACGTTCACTCCAAGTGGCTCATCAAATTTGATGATAGATAGATCTCTCCCTGAAAACTGCAACCTTACTTCATCAATAATATGTTGATCAGATATCTCTGGTATAGATAGATGTCTTATCGTGGAAAAGGGAATAAAACCTGCGCACGGTTTACTCTCTCCGGGATTATGTTCTCTATCAAATAGAAGGTAATCTACTTCGAGTTCTTCTAATTTGACAGCAGCTGATATCCCGGCTGGTCCTGCACCAATGATTATGATATCAGTATCAATACTCATAGTGATTGTGGCTTCACATAATTCCTATCTTAAGGTATTGGGTAAATTTTCAGATGGAATCATTTGGATATTCTATATTGGCTCTCAATCACCTAATGGGTAAGTGTACTGACAATAACTGAGAAGAGTTAAGCGTGTACCAACCCCCATAGACTTAAGCCCCTGTGCGGTTCAAAGGCTCCAAAGTCTTGTGGTACACGCTTTTGCCTATATGTCAGGATAGTACACGTTGATACCATGAAGTACACGTTTGAATAGGAGATATGGAATTAATGTGAAATCTCAGTGTTTTGATTTTCTTTGGGAATTTCTGGAGTGGATAGGCTTGACAAAACGTTTCTTTCAAGCGTTTACTCTATAGAGTGCTTGTACACGTTGGTATATTGGATTGTGTAATATCTAGATAAGATATTTGTACAGAATTCCATAGGAAACTCCCTATGCTGAGGGATCGGTAAATCGCTTTTGGAATAGATATTATTCATTTTCATAGGTTGTTTATTACTATCTAAAATATTTTTTATTGTTAATTACTTCCCCTTACTATCACTCAATTCCTGACGATTTTTCGACAATTAAATATAAAATATCCATTGCAAGATTTCAATAATTTAATCACAAGAGAAAACAAGGTCTTACCTACACTTTTGTTTGAATTCAACACCAGTTATGTGATGAGAACCGAGTTTGATTGGACCGCATTTGAGATTTATCTTCGAGCTGAACGTGGATTATCCGATGTTAGTGCACAAAAGGCAATTGAACTCCTAGCTACTTTTGAAAAATCCGATTATGATAAGCCATTGACAGAAGTGAATCTTTCAGCATTGCAAAAAGGATTGTATACTGCATCTGAGAGATATTCTCCTAACAGCATCAATCTGGTTAAGAACACTCTGAGGCATTGGATTCGATTTGTACGAGATGTAGACGATTTGAGTGATGTGACAAAAGAAAGCACGTTCCTTGATCGATTGAAACGAATCCTTGGAAGAAGCTCTGAATACGATTCTGTTTTTGCTCAGCGTATAGAACGGATGCTTAAGAGTACAACTTCCACACCTCGGCAAATGGATGGTCGTGAAGAACGGCTCGAGATTATCGATATTGTTGAATTGATTAAAGCATCTAGATCTGCAAAATGGAAAGCTCTTCTTGCATTCTCCTGGGATACTGCATTTCGTCCAGGGGAAATTGTGAGCATAAACTATGAAGATATCTTTCATAGAGGTGCTGAATGGTCTGTTCGTGTGAAACGAGAGAAGAGCGGGGACTATCAACAACACGATATTATGACGTGGCTTTCTCATATGTGGTTCATTCCATATTACGAAAATCATCCCACTAAGACGGGTCCATTATTCCCAACTAGGACTGGTGAACGGATGACAGTTCATGCACTTGGTCAAAACATCAGTGATAGAGGACGTAGGTCTGACAAAAAGCTCTATGCATACACCATCAGGAAAAGTGCAGCAACGTGGTGGGAACGTACGGGTCTTTTGCCAACATCGTCAATTCGGGCTAGGTTAGGGCACACTCAACAATCTCGGACATTTGAGAAGCATTATCTTGCTCTATTCCACGAGGACTATACAGAGGATGTTGTTCGCGCTCAAGGAAGATTTGTGCCTGGTCGACAAGAGTACCACCAAAGGTATTGCATATCTTGTGATAGTATTAATCCTCCAGAGGATGATCCATCAATTTCATTACTCGGAAAATCACCAGATACTTGTATTAGATGTGACAAACCTCTGATTAACCTAGAATAGGTACTCTGTTTATATGTTGCATTTGTTATGTTTGACCTGAGGAGTGCGAAGTTTTGACGGATCGTGGGGCTCCAGTAGAGCAAAAATCATACATACGCACTGTATCTCTCATTATCCTCATAGCTGCAACCATCTTCTTGAGCTCGATTGGAATAGATTTAGGCGTTATTGCTGTACTTCTCACTGTAGTATTCATTGTGCTTTCATTTGGATTCTCTGGTCTGAATATCACTTCATCTCCTTATTCGAAACCTAAACGTAATGTCTTCATTGAATTCGAAGATATTAATGATGATTCAAATACCAAACCATTTAGTGAAATCAAAGAACAACTAAGGAAAGATATTACTGAAATAGGATGGGAGAAGATTCGAAAGAAGTTTCTGAATGAAGTACGGAATGGCTTTGGAACCCAATGGTATTCAGAGAATTTGTTTCTGGTAAACATACTCGAGATAGAAGAATATCTAGGTTATGAAGGATCTATATTTGATCTATTACGTGATGTCAGGTCTGGATCCAACATCAGTGAAGTAGCTACCCAAGTTGTTCACCAATTGATACCTAAACTACTCACCCAAGTTCAAAATGGGGGGAACACAGCTTTTCTTGATATTGGAAAAATTAGGGAAGACGAATCTGCTTTGCTTGTACCTATTATCCTTGAGAAACGGAAAGAGAACTTCCTAGCGGCAATGGATCGGTTCAGGTTTTTACAATGTACCTTGAATAATCTCTCAGAAGTACTTTCAACTAATTATGGCTTTACTATTGCTATGGCAATCGAAAAGAAAATCGGGGACACGATGAACCTTAGGCATGTTGTGAATCAGCTAGATATTGTATATGATCGGCTGATGAAAGATAGAAGTATTGAAACTACATCATCACCCGAAAGAATGCAATCTCCCTGGTTGTATCTTTGTAGTGAAATTGCCATGGATCATATCTCAAGACTCACTGGTGAGAAATTTGACATTCCATTTCAATATTGTAATCCTAGTTTCATGATGTTGTATCAATCAGGTTATCAGAGTATCTTCAAAGTTCTAAGGGGGATTTCTTCCTATCCAACAATGTACAAAGGAGAGTACAAGTTCATTCTAGGTGTATTGAAAGATATTAAGACAAGAAGAGCCTCTATAGCTAGGTCGATATTGTTAACAACAGAATGGAAAGCAATGTACGTTCAAGACTGAACATCAGATAACTGAATTTTCTATCCCTCAATTACTATCTCTTTATTGGACACTCACTCGTTTATTCTTCATTTTCTCTTCTATTCCATTTCTACTTCTCAATTTCAATTTTCATTTTCGCAGTATGCATCTATACTTAGTTCTCCTATAGGTTTTCGATTCATCCACTTATACAATCTATAACTATAGGTTATTCAGAGTAACCTATAGTTATGGTGTACCCAAATACTTGTTGTAAACGATTCAAACATTCTAGAATGACCACATTTGTAGAACTGAGAATATTTTTTTCAAAAAGGGGAGGTTCAACGATGAAAAAGTAGTGAGAGTATGATAGGTGATCGAGAGGAGTATGTAACAAGAATTGGTGAGCAAATAAATTCTGCAAGGAAAAAAATAAGCGGATGAAATAATGACGAAAAATCGACAGGTGTTGAGTGACAGAAGAATATCTCATTCGCAATCATGTTTGTGATGTAATTCAGGATTCGATTACAACAACTCATTCCCAAATAGAACAGGCGAACATCATTTATATCCCTCAAACCGACTCATTTCGACAGATACAAAAAGGTACTAGCATTACTCATAGACTACACCTTTGAGAATCGTTCTTCTCATTTGTGTACTCTTGGGTATGCTCCACCCTCAAAAAACTAATACGGGGTAACTAAATGGTAACAATCTTCATAGTCGACGACGAAGCTATCCTGCACAGATTGTACAAAGATGTCTTTTCAATAAAAGGACACGAGGTCGTCGCAGATGCTTTTGATGGCGCAGAAGCAGTCGAAAAGTATGTTACCTTAGATCCCAAACCAGACGTTATCATTCTCGATCATAGGATGCCTAACAAAGATGGCATGCAAACCATGAAGGAAATTCTAGGTTTTGAACCCAAGGCTAAGATTGTGTTCATTAGTGCTGATGCTAATGTAAGGGAGCAGGCAATGAGCAATGGTGCAGCTAGTTTTGGATTGAAGCCAGTTACCATCAGGCACATGCTCGATCTTGTAGAGAGTGCAGTATCAGACTAACAATACGTGTTTACATATCTACAGTCAGACAACAACTAGGGGTCAAATGTTGAGCGCTGAAGGTCATTCGGGAGTAATTATCGCTGGCGAAGTTCCTCTTCTCAGAGTACTTCTTAAGATGGCATTAGAAGATTCTGGTTTTGACGTGATTGCTGAAGCTGAAAATGTTGAAGGATTATTAATTGAATGCAAGGGAAACAGTCCTTCTGTTGTTCTTATCGATTTCAATATGGACCAACAAGCAATTGTAAGATTGATTGAGAATTTGCTTGATATTGATCCTGTGGTAGCTATTGTTGTCATTTCAGACCTGAAGGATGGACAGGATGCGACTGTATTGGCAGCCGGAGCTCGAGCTTTTCTCCAAAAACCATTCAGTATGTATGATATGACCGATATTGTCAGAAAAGTCAAGCCTGTGTACTAAGTGTAATCAAGAAATAGCCAAGTGTTTCAATCAGTCGAATTCAGGCTAATCTTGTATTCGTGCATCAGGGAATGCTACAATTCCTTGGTCCCCTATTTTGAAAATAACTCTGCGCATGACATGGTTTGCGCCTCGCATTTTGATTATTCTCATTGTTCGTATATAGTCCCCTGAAGAATGATGCGTATCTAATTCCAATACACCATCACAAATGAAAAAGGGCATCTCATCATTTTGAGCAGTTTTGCTCGCCTTCAATTCATGTGTCAGAAGAATGGTATTTGATCCGTCTGCAATTTCTCTGATGAACCCATAGACTAACTGGCGAATTTCTGAACGATTCCCAGCTAGCTCCAGAAGTGGACCGAGACCATCTATCACTACTCGCTTTGCTTCGACATCAGTAGCTTTCTTTCGTACAAGTTCCGCAAGCCTAGGAACAGTGAATTTTTGTTCACTGAGCAGCGGGTGTTCAAAATTAATGACATACTCATAGCTTGTTTCTGTTGGGACTAACCTCAGATTTCCACTGAGAATCGTTAAGTCTCCTGATTTCAATGAAGCTTCTGGATCCCATCCAAAATCTGTCATATCCTCAGTGATCATCTCTTCTGTTTGGTCAAGAGAAACAAGAATTCCTTTCTCTCCTTTCTCTATTCCATCAAATAGAAAGTGCCAAGTTAAGATGCTTTTTCCAGTTCCTGGACCCCCCGCAAGTAAGGTCGACCTACCTTCAACATACCCACCTGCTAACAAATCATCTAAACCATCGACCCCACTACTTACACGTTTTTTTGGCATGTAAACCACTGTGAAATGCAGTACATTGTTAGATTTAATCTTTCACAATTGCCCTATATTCTCCTTAAGATACACATGAAACCTTTATTTCGTACCGTCCAGACGTAAGCGAAGGAATGCACTAGAAGCCTTTTGATTCCTATTTAGGTCAAAGCGTTAGAGAAATACCCGGAAATATTCTTCTGAAAGAGGTTTGCGAGAAAGTTGCCAGATGATTCAATCATCCCTGAATTCATGATGTACCGACCAGGTCTAGAGGAGTCTGAACTAGAGGAGATTGCAAACCAACTAGCTGTACATGCGCGTAGTGCAAAAGATAGGTTTCTACAGTTTACTGATATTCTCATAGAATATGTTGGAGGGGGAGAATGGCGCAACCGAAGTCCAGCCTTTCTTGCTATGTGTGCAAAAGCATGCTTTCTAAGAGGGATGTACGGATATAATCAGATTCTCGCTAAAGATAGCCAAAGTCTTAATTGTAAGGGATATGCTGCTGCCGCATATTGTCGTCAGAGTCTCGATCCAAGATGGGTGAACAATCTACGGAACATTACAAACCAAGCTTGGCAAGCAAAAGATTACATTACATTTGCTGAACTATCGGGACAACTTGCATCAATACTGATGGACCTCGGATACACAGATCATGCGCAGGTTGTTGCATCTGAGAGTATTGACAAGGTTACACTTGCTACAGCTCAGGACTCAAGCATTCGAAATATGGTCCAAGCTGCCTTACTTAGACCAAGAATCATTCTCGCCTATATTGCTGGAACTACTGAATCCCGTGAAGAAGCGCTGATACGTCTTGATTCTGCGCTTGATACTGCAAAATTACTTGATCATCAACTTGCTCTAAATGATATCGCCTACTATCGTGGAATGGCATTTGAGGACACTTTCGAACACGATCGAGCGATGGCGTTAGCTCGTACAGCATTACGTCAATATGAACGGATGGGATATTTACATGGAGTAGCAAATGCTAGAAACCTCAGAGGTGTGATTCATATCAATCTTGGACAGATGCAAGATGCACGAGACCAGTTTGAAGAATTATTGATTATTCAACAACAATTGAACAATCAGATTGGATTGGCAAGAACTCTCATCAATGTTGGGGAGATTGACAGAACTCTTGGACAGATTGACCAAATGGAGACGTACAATCGTAGAGCTCTGGAGATTAGCCAAGAAGCTGAATATATGCGAGGTATTGCTGTAGCAACAGTAAACTTAGGCGATGTTGAAATCCGTAAGGGTAACGTTGAGAAAGCTCTGGAATTCTACGAAGAAACCATCCGTCTGGCAGAAGGAGCTGGTATGAGGCAGACACTTACACTTGCTCATTTCGTTGCAGGTGACGCTCGTTTCTTACTTGATGAAATTCATAGATCCCTTCATCATTATGAACGTGCAGCCAATATCGCAATAGAGATTGGACATAGATTGTATGAATATAATGCAATTGTAAGCACAGTTGTTACAAGGTGGGCGAAGGAAGAGAAACCTGATGGAGACCTATTGAATAAGATACGTTTGATTATTGGAGAGTCACCAGCTTGGCTCAAAGCAACAGATTCCTCATTAATGACTGAAGTAAGAAGAAGAATATTGGATGATCCAGCATCAGATAACAATCTCTGCGTTTTCTTTGATAGTGAGAAGTGCTTTGAATGCAGAGTCGAGCGGAATAGTTTGCGTAAGGAATGTTTTGGAAATCTTTTCTGGATGGGCACTCTGTGTCCTCATTTCTGCGATTTTCTAGCAAAACTTGATGAGTAATTTTTTCTGAAATTCTTTTATTTGTAGAATCTAATTAAACTAGAAGGAATATCAATGATAGACGGAAAGAAGATACGACTTGTACTCCTAGAAGATCACCATCTTGATGATATTATGAGAGGATGGAATAATCCTGTGATGAGGAAGTTTTTAGGTGGCTTCATTCCTAACACAAAAGAAGCTGAAAGAGAGTGGATTCAATCAGCTCAGCTTCAGATGAAGAATAGGTCCAGTTACTATTTCGTTATAGAGGATGTTTCTACGTCAAGATTCATCGGCACAGTTTCTCTAAATGCTATCGATTGGTTGTCAAAATCCTCAGGTATGGGAATAGCTATCCATGACCCGCAAGATTGGGAGAAAGGTTATGGTACTGAAGCAATGCAGCTAGTAATCGATTTCGGTTGGCAGCATCTCAACTTACGTAGAATCGAGCTTTCTGTGTATTCATTCAATCCACGAGCAAGGTATGTGTATGAAAAACTTGGCTTCAAAGAATGGGGAGTTGCCCATAAGAAATTCTTCGTTGATGGAGAATACCATGATGCACATTATATGGAGATATTCCGAGAGAATGAATAATCCATATAATCTTGAATAAATGAGCGAGATAGCCTTTTATTGTCAAAGAACTGTTTGGATAACGCGCAACAAAAGGGGACTAAATACATGAGCGCTCGGGGTGCAATACCACCCAGCATAAGGGATGCATTAGAGTCTACATCAGGCTATGTTCTACTGGTGGTTGGAAAACCAGGTACGGGCAAGAGTTTGTTTGTACATGAAATATTTAGAGAATTTTCTGATTCCTTTATCGTGTTGTCAAATACAGAAGCTACTAGCGCTACTGATAATGGTCTATCGTCCCTTCCAGAATGGAATAATCGTCATGCTGTTGCACAATACTGGAGAGAAATTCACGAAGAACCTCTTCATGAATTATCGGTTAAAGACCAATTTTCAAAGCTTCTTGATGGTATTACTCCCAGTATTGATAGGTCCATTGTCATCGTAGACTCTTGGACTGATTTTCTAATGCCTGTCAAAGCTGAGTACGAATACGAAATTCTTCAATCTTTGATATATTCAACAAGAAAGGAAAAGAAGAAACTCGTTCTTGTTTCAGAAGCAGATTGGAGAGAACCAACAATTCGACAGCTGGAGCATTCAGCTGATGCCATCATTCGACTCGAGAAACTTAGTGAAACTCAAAGAATGTATAGACAAATGAGTATCGAAAAAATGCGTTCCAAATCAATAAGTCAAGATACTTTTCTGTTTACATTAGATAATGGGAGTTTCACATACATTCCTTGGCATAAACATCAATTTCCACCAATAATGGTCGCGAGAGAACCAATATTGGATCCATCCAAAGAGAAGATTTCTACAGGAAATCGGAGTTTAGATGGAATTCTTAGCGGAGGATTTGAAAAAGGAATGCTAAGTTTAATAGAAGTTGAAGACCTTGCAGCACCATATCTTGAAACGATCTATATCCCCTTTTTGTCCAATCATCTACAACTAGGCAGACCTGCAGTAATTTTACTTCCCGAGGGGTGGTCCCCGGACCGATTTATGCACGGTCTCAGCCACTTTGTTGATGCTGAATGCGTTGAGAAAAAAGTAGTTTTCTTTGGAAGACACGTATTAGGTAAGCATGAAAATGTGCGAAGTATTGATGACGATCCTTGGAAAACTCTACAAGAAATTAGATACGAGGCAACTGAGCTAGAAAAAGAATTCAATACACAGGCTACTGAGCTATTCTCTCTGAATACTTTGGAAAATAAATACGGTATTGCTGATGTAAAAGGAGTGATGGCTGAAATCACTGCAGCCCTTCCTACAACACAGCGAGCAACTGTTACTATTCTAAGCAAGCAACAAGCTCTCAAGAGTGGTGCAATTGCACACAGTATTCATTTGAAGGTTCAAGAACTGAGTGGAGTTCTCAGTATTTATGGAGTAATCCCAAGAACTAACTTTCTAGCGGTTCGTCCTATGTTAGGAAAAGGTTTCCTCGACTATGAACTGGTACCAATAGTGTAGGTGAGTACATGAGCTCGAATAGCAAGAAAATCCTGGTCGTTGACGACGAAGAACTAACAACAGAGCTGGCCAAGACATTCTTAGAAAAACATGGGTTTGAAGTGATTATAGCTTCTGATGGAGAAGAAGGTCTTACCCTAGCGGAGGGTGAAAATCCTGATCTCATTCTGTTAGATGTTATGCTTCCTACTATGGATGGTTTTACTGTCTGTAAGAAATTGAAGGAGAATGAGAAATTCAAAGATACTCCTATTCTCATGTTTACCGCAAAGGGTCTTAGTAGTGATATTGAGAAAGGGGAAGCTGTTGGAGCTGATGAATATATCGTGAAACCCTTCTCGGGAAAAGCACTAGTTGCTACAATTAGGAAACATCTTGGTATAGACGACTAACAAGGAAAGAAGAGTGATATCAAAAATGGCGGAAGAACCACGTGGAAAGGGTTCAGATGGCAGCATCATAGATGACTTGCTGACCAAACCACCACCAGGATATGTCTTCATAGTCTTAGCTTCCCAAGATAGTCACTATGATCTTTTCATGCTTACTCTAATTCGGAGAGCTTTAGAACTAAAATTATCTACACTAGAAGTTGTTACTGAGGCTCGAAACCGGTCTCTCATGGCTGAGCTCACCGATATGCAAAACGATAATTTTCAAATTCTAGAAGTTGGATACGGTCAAGAAACGTTAGGAGTACACACTTGTTCTCCCCATCTTCATGAAATAAATATCAATCTAAGAAGTCTCAGAAAGGATATCCACCCTCGATTGATTACCTTTGAAGGTCTTACACCTTTACTAATAGATTTCTCAGCTCGGGATGTTGTACAATTCTTCAAAGAGTGTGTTGAAGAGAGCATAAAAATCGGTTCTAATGAATTCTATTTGATTCATGCTGAAACTGCTGATTCTGTCACTGTCAATCAACTGATGTCCCTAGCTCAAGGAATAGTCACTCTCTCAACCTCAAAAGGAAAACACTATCTCTCCGTGAAGAAGGCGAAGGGTGTAGAACTACCTTACAACGCTATAGAGTATGTACCTCAAATGTCAAGCCCTCGAAGAGCTGATTGGAAAATAATGTGGAACTGGTAAGATTAGTCTGGTTTGATGACGAACTCTTCATCTTCGTCTTTCTCAGATTGTCCTTTAGCCTCTCTCTTGACTGTTTCTTCATGAGTCTGGAATAGACTTTCGAAAAGTCGAATGGTTTCTTTGACTGTATCAGCCCAGATATCGTGCGTATCTGTTTCCTGTTCTTGAGTCTGGTGTCTTATCGGATCAATCAATGTGCGTACTTTCTGACAGCTTTCCTCATCCCAGTCAGCTTGGTCCATTATTTGTTCTATCTTTCTGATAATTTGTCCACGAAGGGATGTGAATCGCATTCTTTCTTCATCAATATCCTGCAATCTCTTGTTTACTTTGCCCAGTTCACTAAGAAGACGCCTAACTGCTGTTACATCTGGCCTCGCCTCTGGTACAATGAAACCTTTAGGAATAAGAAGATGACTCGATCCTTCTCTTCTAATAAAACGGACTGTAAATACATCGGGTAAGATTGTTGTAGAAAGTCCAAATCTTGCATTTACTCTATAGTAGACCCTATCAGGACCTAAATCACTCTCTCCATGAAATCGCTCAATGAGTCCTGCTTCTTGTAATGCTTCCAGATGTTTAAACACTCCACGCTGAGTCAAACCAAGAGTCTTACTTAGCTCGTATGGATATCTTGCTCCCTGAGCAAGCAGCTGGAGTATTCTCCTTCGGGTTACATTTCCTAGTGCCTTGAAGACTTTATCAAGATCACCAGGTCCTTCTTGTGACATTTCATTCTACCCTTCTATTGTTCAAATATTCTCTATCTAGAGATAATCCACTTTCTGCCAAATTGAATAGAGAAAAGTCAACCATTCGATATAGAGGTCATCTGGTTGCCAAAGTTCTAAACCCGTTTTGGATGTCCAATCTGGATAGAGGTCTTGATTATTACTTTGATACATCAACATGATAGATAACACATCTAGTATACCACTTGGTATCTTAGCATTTAAGGATTATCTAAGAGGCGCTTTTCCTGCAGAGGTTTTTGTGCAGGTGTTGATTTAGTAGGTGATTCTACACCTTTTTCTTGACTACGATATCGCTCAAGCAGGGTCTCTCCTTTTTCATAGATTGCTCCTTGCCCTGTAAGAAATCCACTGGCAACTCCTTCTTTACTTGTTATAACAGGTCTGGAGGCCTTCATCATAAGGTAACGTAAGAACTCAAGATCTGTCACTTTTCGACCCATTTTACGTTGATATCTCATTTTTTCCTCTTCCCAAGTGAGAACATCGTGTTCAGTTAATCCTTTGAAGAGTTTATTCTTGAGCTCAGGCATGATTCATTCTCCAAGAAGTTAACCATTCTAACCTTGGTGTGACTATATCATCTTGTGATACCGAGGGAATACTCTCTATGGTTTATCTTCACCTTATATCTTTGGAAAGATGCGGCCTGTTCTTTTCATGTACTCCTCGTACTCAAAACCAAATTGCCCAGTAATCATTCGTTCTTCATCTCTCATTCTTGTATACGTGAAGCGAACATGATGAAGAAGAATGCTGCTATTAGTGATTCCTCAGCCAATATCTGCTCATCCATCACCGTTTTCAGGTTCTTCAGTGGTCGGTGCGACTTTTTTGGTCTTAGGTTCTTCTTTGGCAGGAGTAAATACTGCTGCGGTTTCGCCATTCTTATCAGTTGTTGGTTTGTGATAAAGACTCTCAGAGGATGATTTTCTGAATTGGGTTACTGCGGTCCATGTCGCAGATTTATCTGCAAGAGAAGTAAGACCTTTGACTTTGAACATCACAAATGCTGAAATAACGATAAGAATGATGTTCATTGCAAGAAGTCCAAAGGAACCAAAACCGACACCTAATATACTCCACTTAGCAGTTGCTAAGCCAAGAACAATCATCATTGAAGCATTCACAGCAGGGGGCATGAGTGCTGCTGAGATGGCAACACCGACTAGTGATGACATATCACCTTTTGTAACTGAAACTGCAACCGCTGCACCTGAAAATATTGCTACTCCAACGTCCCATGGCGAAAAACCAGCTCGTCTAGTAATCTCAGTTATATTTACGATTGTTCCTGAGGTACCTACATCATTATCGATGGCTAGTACTAAGTCTGGTGAAAAAAGGAACAGAAAGACTGCTAGGACTGCTCCTACAATCAGGGACAATGCTAGACCTATCAGTTCGTTTCTACCACCTTTAACCATCAATGCATTGTCTCTTACGACATAACCAAAGGCAACACCCAACATTGGACCCATTAAAGGACTTAGTAGCATTGAAGCAACAATGACGGTAATGTTGTTCTGTATCAAACCTATACCCGCCATGATTGCAGCCAAGATGATGAATGCGATATAATCAAAGCTCAAGGATGATTGCTTCTTCACATTCTCGTAAATCTCTTCGACAGCAAGTGTTGCGTCACGCTGAATCTTAGTATCGCTTGATTTCTCCTCAGATTCTCTTGGGAGGGATGCTTTGAGATCTAGTATGTCAACAAAACCATACTCTACTCCGACACCTCTACTTTTCAGTCCCTCAATTGTTTCGTTCACTGAATCATCTGGGATTCTGAACTGAAGTACGATGGCGTTATCCGCGTTGAACTTCATGACGTTTTTAATATTTAATCCATCAAGAAGAAAATCGAATACAACCTCTGTCTTTTCGTAGGGGACAGTAATCTGTACCTGCTTCACACATACAGCTCCGTTGGACAGTCACTGCCGCTGGAGTGCTCTTAAGGATTTCTGGAAAGGCACTTTTGATGGTGTTGTAATACAGATAATACTATCTAATTTATGGTGTACTCTATCGTCATACTTTTCTTCGATATCCATCAACCATAATTCTCAGTGACGACTAATGGGTGTCTTTGAAATTCTAGCAGCATGGTTTGCTCTATCCTTGACTGGCGCTTTAGCCCCTGGTCCATTATCCGCTGCTGTCGTAATGCAGAGTAGTAAACATGGTCGTCTTCATGGAATCTTACCTATGGTTGGGCATGCGATAGTTGAAGTTGGAATCATAGCTGCTATTATCTTGAGTGTACAAGCATTAACGCTTGATCCACTCACGATAGATCTGCTTGTTGGCTTTGGGGGAATAGTCATAATCATGTTTGGCTTCCTTGCTCTGCGAGAGTTTCGATATCGTGAAGAAGTAGAGAAGAAAGAAGAATCTAAGATGACCGCTGCATCAGTTATTGAAGCAACAACCCAAGGCGCTGCGGTAAGTCTTCTAAGTCCCTATTTTCTCCTATGGTGGTTTGGAATTGGGCTTGCTAATGTCACGCTATTGGTTGGAACTTTACAAGTGGGAGTGGGGACAGTATTTCTAGCAGGGATTCTGATTTACGTTACACATGTGTCAACTGACTTCCTCTTTGGAGCTGTTTTGACATTAGGAACAGATGTAGCAACAAAGAAAGCTAAGATTGGAGAAATCAACTGGGTGAGTGTTATTATTGGAGTAGTTCAAATCATACTTGGATTGTGGTTTGTTATCCTTGCAGCACCCGGTTTAATTACAGCAATCAGTTGAATTCTAGAATACTTGCTGCATAGAATTCTTTAGGACGACTTTCATTCCACCTTTTGGTGATTCTGTGGCCAAGATACTTGTTACTGGTTTCGAACCTTTTAATGGGTTCACTATCAATCCCTCTGAAGAGGTTGCAAAAGCCCTTGATGGAAAGCGGATCAATCATCATTCAGTTATTGGCTTGGTGCTTCCTCTTGATTATAAAAATGCACTCGGAATTTTGGACAAATCTCTTGAGAAACACAAGCCTGACTATGTTTTGTGCTGCGGACAGGCTAATAGAGCTGTAATCACCATAGAACGAATTGCAATCAACATGCTAAGTATGAATAGACCTGACAATTATGATAACACTCCTGAAACCGATGTCATTAATCATGAAGGTCCTGCTGCTTACATTTCAAATCTGAATCCTCATAACTTGGTGAAAATTTTGAAGGAAAAGGAGATTCCTGCAGATGTCAGTTACTGCGCAGGAGCATATGGGTGCAATTGGCTTCTCTACAATGTAATGCAGCGGATTCAGGAAGGAACCTCAGAAGCTCAAGCCACTTTTATTCATCTTCCCCCACTCCCTTCACAAGCTATCCAGAAAGATATGATGACTCTTGCTACGATGCCACTTGATGTACTGATCAACGCATTGATTACGATAATCGAATCACTTGGTTAATTACTACTTATCTCTTCACCAAAGAGCTTCAGAATTACGAATCCCAGAAGTGCTCCTAATAGAGTTGCAATTGTTCTCTCTAATAGCATCGCTGGAAAGATACCAAAACCAAAAACAACGGCTGGTATTCCGAGCAAATAGACCGAACCCATTGCCATCATCGAATGATCCAGCATAGCACCTAGAAATGTAAACGGAATAAGCTGTAGGTATGATTTTTTCGGGTCGAACTCGAAATTCTTGATTTGAAAGACTAATGTAACAATAAGTGCCAACATATACGGTAGCATGAACCACCAAGCTTCATACACTACAATTTCATAGAGTACAATTACGACAATAAGATATACTGCTGTTATTATTGGTCCTGGAATACTAACTCCTGAAACCATAGTTGTTCTTCTCAACGCCAAACCTGTGAATAATGCTGCAATTGCAGGTCCCAATATTGTTGTTGGGATAATTATGTAGACTCCTCCACCAAATGGAATGCTGATTATTGTTGCTATAACTCCTGCTATCACCCCAAAACCAAATCCCCTCCATGGGCCAAGAATTATTCCAAGTAGTGGTGCAATACAGATGGCAAAACTAAGGATACTGCTGAAACCTGCGGCTCCAATAAAACCACTCATCGGAAGTAAAGCTAGTATTGCATAGAGTGTAATTAGAATGATTCCAACTGCAATCTTCTTCGTTTCACTAGATGTTCCGAAGAGCACCATTTCTTGGTTTTCATTTTCTAGAGTCACTATTCAACCCGCTCCACTCAGCGTCCGCGAATTGAATTCCTTATGATGCTTACGGTCTATCTGACTAAACGGGATAGAAGTCCCAGAAATGGGTCACCTTCCAATCATTTCCAACTTGTTTATCCCCTTTCAGGTCAACTAACACTCCATCATCAAATGGGTAGAACCAGAGATCATTGCTCTTATTCACCGTGATTAGGTCTGGTTTTCCTGGAGTCCTCCAGTGACCAACAAGATATATCCAGTCTTCCCTGAAGTCTTTATCCGATTCCCACTGTTGCTTGTCTGTGAACGTGAAGTGGTCTTTCTTTGGATTTGGCCCAAATGGATAGAGACGTAATCTCTTATCTCTGTAAGCTAGCATATCTGGGGTTCCATTTCCAAGCCATTCTCCCATGAGAAGATGTTCGTAATGCTTCTTCTTGAAGTCATCACCGACTTTGTAACTCCTCTGATTGTAGAAGGTTTCCCCATTGAATTCAAAGACAACAAGGTCTCCATTGTCCTTTCTGATTAGAATGTCTGGAGTAGCTCCCCCAGACCAATAACCTGGATAGATATCTGGAACATCTTCCCTGTCAAAATTATTAGCTACTTTCTCTTTACTACCCAAGTCCTTGAACTCTTTACCGTTCCATGGATATAGTCTAAGGTCTCCGTCTTCATCTCGGACAAGAAGGTCTGATGTGCCATTATTTGTCCATTCCGCAACATAGTAATCGAGGGTATCTCTGAATCCTCTACCTACTTTATCACCTGTTCCCCTATGAATGAAGGTTTCCTCTCTGAATGGGTAATATTTGAGGTCTCCATCTTCTTCAAGGACAACTAGTGAATCGCCTCCACCAATTCTTCTTCTATGCGTTGGTGCTACTCCAGGAGTCCAGTACCCAGGTAGATATTTCTTGAAGTGCCAATCTCGACCAACTTCAATACCAGTCTTTTTTCCTTTAGGAGCATAGAATTTGTATTTCCCTTCATCGAAGAACAAAGGGAACCATTTCAAGTCACCATTATCTTTCCTAATAATCAAACCAGGCATTCAGTAAGCCTCCAACAGAACACTCACTCATATCATTGATAATTCTTTGGTGGATTCATTCGAATTATCTAATTTTGGGTAGAAAAAATAGGTTCAAAGAGTAAGTGTTATAGGTCACACTTTTGCACCCGGGGAACAGTCACTGGAGGCTTCTGTCGTGAGTGAAGAGACCTTTGATGTCATAATTGTTGGTGCTGGTGTCTTGGGTGTCGCGACTGCATATTACATGCAGAAGAATAACCCAAACAAGAAGATACTACTACTTGAGCGAAATCTTGCTGCAGGTCAAGCTAATACAGCAATGAGTGCTGCAGCAGTTCGGAATATGTTTGCTTCTTCTACAAACCAAGTTCTTACTGACACATCAATCAAGTACTTTGAGCATGTTCAAAATGAATTGGGTCATGAACTCTTATTCGAAAAGACTGGATACCTCTGGCTCTTGAGTAAATCACAGTTCGAGCATGAGAGTGTGCAAGTCTGGATGCAGAGGATGGAAAAATCGGGAATCTCTTACAAGGTCTATAACAAAGAAGAACTCAAAGAAATGATCCCAAGCCTCGATGTAGATTTCCATGACGATGAAGAAGCCGCGCTCATGAATCTCAATGAGATCTCATACGGACTTTTTGGAAAAGACTGCGGTGTTTTGGATCCCACGCGACTTGTTGAGTACTACTTTGATGCCTTCAAGGTAATCAGTCATGTAAAACCAAAATTTGGTTGTAATGTAGAGAAGCTACTTCTTGAGGCAGATCCCAAATTAGATTTGCCAAATGAACCTTATGTCTGGCAAAAGAAACACATCACTGGAGTAATTACTAACAAAGGAACTTTCAGGGCAGGAACTGTAGTACTAGCAACTGGTGCATGGGCAAACGAACTATTGGATCCCCTTGGAATTGATAGTAAAACAAAGGCTAAGAAAAGACAGATGTTCGTTATCCATGGTGAGGATAATCCGAAGCTGATCGAATTTCTAAATACAAAGGGTTTCAATGAAATGGGTTGTATACCATTCACAATTCTTCCATCTGCAGGAGTGTATTTCAGACCCCAACTTCAGGAGAAAGGTTTCTGGATTGGGTGCGGTGATAAAATTGGTAGAAAATATGAGTACATTCAAACTGATGAAACAATGATTCCCGAGAGTTCATATTATGAGAATAGTATGTATCCAGTGCTTTCCAAATATGTATCAGCATTCGAAGGAGCTCGTCCAGTTAATAGTTGGGCTGGAGGTTATTGTTATTCACCAGATAGTATTCCATTTGTATACGAAGAGTCTGGTGTCATTGTAGTGAATGGAGCTAGCGGAAGTGGGATTATGAAAGCAGATGCGCTTGGTAGAATTGCTGACGCTCTCTATCGCAGAGAAAAAGAAGCAGAACTCTTTGGTGGCAAGAAAGTTTCCACAACAATGCTCAGTATAAAAGATCGTGATGTTGAGATAGAGAGTGTTGTCATTTAATACATTATTACAAAACCCTAAAAGGTGAATGTACGCAGTTAAAGGGTAGCCATTAGGCTTCTACAGCCCGACTGTATATCAGGATCTCTCTAGAGAACCAACTTCCAGGCAGGCATAAACCGATGTACGAACGACATCCGCTATCAAGAGGTGGATCATATGAGCAGCGACAAACCAGAGAATGGAAGTATCTCCATCATGGCATTAGAGTCAGGCATCAAGTATGCCAATTTAGAAGAAGCCCCTGATGAACCACTGCTCATAGAAATAGTCGGTATTCGCCCAAATGATTTAGCTGTAATTTCACAACGTTTTGAAATTGATTTAGATGATCTTCAGGATGTTCAGGACCTTGATGAACGACCTCGTCTTCAGATTGAAGATAAATATACCATGATAGTGCTGAGGGTCCCTGTTAATCTGAAGGAAGAAGAACGTGAATATTCCACCAATCCAATAGGTATCTTCACAAATGGTAGAGATATCATTGTTATACAAAACGATGAGGTTCCCTTACGAAAACAAAAGTTACGAAAGCGAATTTACTATAGTACAACAGCTTCAGATATTATCTATAAATGGTTGGAGATAGTAATTCACTCCTTTGAAACTACCCTTGACCTTATTGAAGCAACTATCAATGAAACTGAAGATGTCATTATGAAGGAGATTTATCCTTCTCAACTTGAGTGGTTCTTTCAGTTGTCCAGAGATGCAATATTCATGGAAACCTCTCTTAAGGCAAACATGAAAGTTCTCCGACTGCTTCAACGTTATCATATCATTGGTCGACTCATTCTTGATGTTGATATATTAGAGGAGCTCGAAGTCGACCTTCAACAGCAGGTCGAGCTTGGTGCAATATACAGAGAACTGATTGCAAATGCAATGAGTGCATATGATAGTATGGTCAATCACAATCTAAACAAAGTCATCAAGACTCTAACTTCTGTTTCTCTGCTTGTCAGTGTCCCCACATTAATTGCAAGTATCTACGGAATGAATGTTGGTCTACCACTCGAAAATGACCCGTTGGCGTTTGTTCTTATTATGGTTGCAAGTCTACTAATTACTTTCCCATTACTATTATTTCTAAAAACAAAAGGACTTGTCTAAGAAAGCAGACAAGTATAGGAACGCACCCAATTCCGGATGGATGATAAGTATCAATGAAATTGGTTTTAGGTCGGTCAATTTTCAATTAGTTAGATTTCCTAGCAAGAATCCAATATGGCAATTCATCATTAGTTGGGACAAGTCTATCAAAGAGAATCTCAAAACCAACATTCTTTACCATCTGAAGACTTGCTTGAGGTCCTGGATGACTCCATGCCATATCTACTCCATGATACACGGCAATCTCTTCCCAATCAGAATGTGCAGTACACACAAGCATCACTCCTCCTGGTTTCAACCAGCTGTGCATTCGAGTATACACTATAGGGTGAAGACTCTTGTGAATATGGATGATGGCATAAGTGGAGATTATTCCATCAAATGAGTTTTCATCAAACTCTGTCTTGGTTACATCTCCATGAATCAAAGTTGCCTCTGGGACATTCCTCTTCGCTACTTCAAGCATGCCCTTGGAGAAATCAATTCCTGTTGCATCAAATCCCTCCGCAATCAATTTTCTTAGAACTGGAACACCCCCTCCACATCCGATGTCCAATACAGTTCCCCCTTCAGGAAGTTTGTCGATGAATTCTTTGATTTCGTTACTATTATCAAACTTCTCTCTTTGTTGATTATATTCTTCGGCTATCTTATCATACCCATCACGAACTATCCTTCCCTGTTCATCCGGGCTTTTTCCGTGCGTTCGCTCCGGTGTCATTATAATGCCCTCTTTGGCATAGTTCCGGCATAGGTTGCACTTATTTATCTTAAGGTTGTTATAATAGTCTATGAAAATCGCAATTCTTACTAGTGGCGGTGATGCTCCTGCAATGAATGCTGCTATTCGCGCTGTTACTAGAATTGGAATTCATCGTAATTGTGAGATTTTTGGAGTATTCGGCGGACTTCAAGGAATTCTAGATGAACAGATACATGAATTGAATTCACGATCTGTTTCTAGGATTCTACATAGAGGTGGAACATTTCTTACAACTGGAAGATCAGAAGAATTCAGAACTGAGGAAGGTCAGAAGAAAGCAGCAAAGATTCTAACTGACCGTGGATTTGATGCATTGATAGCTATCGGTGGAGATGGAACGATGCATGCTCTTGATGCACTTAGTAATCATTGGAATGGTATGCTCATCGGACTTCCTGGAACCATTGATAATGACCTCTATGGCACTGACTATACAATAGGATTTGATACAGCTGTCAACAATGCATTAGAAGCCCTCGACAAAATCAGAGATACTGCTGAAGCTTTTTCACGAACATTTCTTGTTGAAGTAATGGGTCGTCATGCTGGTTTTATCGCTTTCCATGTTGGGGTTGCTACTGGAGCTTCTGCGATTCTGATGCCTGAAACAACCACAACTATTGATGAACTTGCTG
>SDNZ01000145.1 GCA_004524565.1 Candidatus Thorarchaeota archaeon | reverse complement strand
GATGAGGTTGGGCACAGAACCTGAAATCTGGAGGAGGACATCTACCTTCTCAGAGATCTTCGGAATCGCCCGAAGAAGGCCGCTTGTGTATGGGTGTATAGGATCTGCGAAGAGCTCGTCGGTACTTGTGTACTCAACTACCACGCCAGCGTACATAACAGCTACCTTTGTACAGGTTTCTGCAACCACACCTAGGTCATGCGTGATGATTATTATTGATGCGTCGAGCTCGGTCTTAAGTTCATTCAATAGTTTGAGAACCTGAGCTTGAACCGTTACATCAAGTGCTGTTGTCGCTTCGTCTGCAATTAGGATTCTGGGATTGCATGAGAGCGCCATTGCTATCAATGCTCTTTGCCGCATTCCTCCTGAAAGTTCATGTGGATATTGACTGAATACTTGTGCGGCTGAAGGCATTCTCACAAGATTGAGTGTTTCAATGGTTCTTCTCTTGGCTGCTTCTTTTATTTCATTTTTTGTTGGAGGTGGAGGAGAGTCCAGCATATCTCTATAGCTATCAATTCTTGTTTCAATTTCTTCTGCATTCTCAGCATCTGGATTGGTTTGAAGTGTTGTTTCCAATCTTTCAATCTTCATTTCTAGAACATCCCGCGCCAAATCCTGATGAAGTGCGATTACTTCTGCTATCTGATCTCCAATTCTGAAGACTGGATTTGGATACGTCGCTGGATCTTGAAAGACGATTGCTATTTTGTTGCCACGTATCTTACGCATCTCATCCTCTGTCAGCATAAGCAAATTTACTGTTTCTAACTCTCCCTGCTCATTTTCATCCTGAAACAGCACCTGTCCTTCTTCTATCCTGCCTGGTGAATCAACGAGACGAAGAATGGATTTCGCTGTGACACTCTTGCCACATCCGGTTTCTCCAACAATAGCTAACGTATCCCCACGTTTCAGTTCAAACTGAACGTAGTCTAGTGCTTTAACGACACCTTCGTAAGTATAGAAGTTTGTTTTAAGCCCACTTACACGAAGCAGAGTATCAGAGTCTAATTTGACATCTGCTTGAGTTTCTGTACGTTTATCATCTTCAGTAGCTACCATATCCTTCACCTCTATTCTACCGTCTCCTAAGCTTTGGATCGAGAATGTCGCGCACTCCATCGCCCACCAAATTGAATGATAAAGCACAAAACAAGATAGCCAGTCCGGGATAGAGTGTTACCCAGTATTGGTTGAAGTGACTCTGACCTTGTGCAATCATTAGTCCCCATTCAGCTGATCCTGCTTCTGCCCCAAAACCGATGAAACTCAACCCAGCTGCAGTGAGTAGTACTCCTCCCATGTCGAGAGTAGCTTGGACAATTACAGGTTGAATAGTATTTGGTAGGATGTGAAAAGCAAGAATCCTCATGTCTGAAGCACCAACAGACCGTGCTGCCTCAACATAAAGCTTCTCTCGTTCAATCAATACTTGTCCACGAACAAGTCGCGCATATGTTGGCCACCAGACCAGCATTAATGCAATACTGATATTGTCGAGGTTTCTTGCTCCGAGTGCAGATACAATAGCCATTGCCAGTATAAGCCCCGGAAATGCAAAGAATACATCAGTTATCCTCATGACGATTTCATCAACTGCTCCGCCAAAGTAACCTGCAGCTGCACCAATGAAGGCTCCAGCCGCCAAAGCTACCGCTACTACAGATATAGCAATCTTGAGGTCAACTTGTGTAGCCCAGATGACCATACTGTATATGTCGCCTCCATTCTCATCAGTTCCCCATATATGATTGGCATTTGGGGCACTAAGGAAATTGTACCAATCTCTCTCGGTAGGACCATAGGGAGTGATGTATGGAGCTAGAAAGACCAAGCTGATGTAAACTGCAATAATTATTATTCCTGCAACAACTAGTGGGCTTTTCCTAATGAGGTAAAGAGTGTAACGAGTTTCTTTTGCCCGAGGAGCCATGTCCTCCATGAAAAGACTCCACCAAGATGCTCGGACTTGAGGTGTCATGAGTATGATGATTGCTAATAGATTGAATAGTGCAACAAAAATCATGAAACCTCCATTAATCATGAACAAGAGAATGGCAAGCGCGTTGATATAGAGAACAAACGGGAATGCCCAATTCTCAAGGTTGAGTATGCCTAGCCCGATGGGAATTAGTAGGATTCCAATCGCAATTGCTGCTATAGTACCCGTTGCAATACTCCCAAATAGCGCAATTTCGTTGATTGTTCCAGATGCTAAGAGAATATAGCTATAAATTGAATTTACAAACCCAGCTATAACACAAATGAAACCCAAAACAATCATGAAATAAGCTAAGTATGTTACCACAGAACTAGCTTCTTCTTTCTCTTCGGAATATTGATCAGTATCTATTTTTGTCAATTTATTCTACCCCCTATCCATATCTGATTCTAGGATCTAGTGTTCCATAGATAAGATCGACGATTAGATTGGCACCTACGAATATGAAAGCTACGAGTAGTGTGAATGCATTGATGCTTGGAATATCGGAGTTCAGAATCGCTCGAGTTGACCAACGACCCAACCCTGGCCAGCTGAAAATCGTTTCTGTAAGCACTGCACCAGACATCAGACCTCCAAAAGCTAGACCAATCACCGTGACAGTAGGTATCATAGCATTACGCAACGCATGCTTGTATATCACAACTCTCTCCCGTAAACCCTTCGATCTTGCTAGAGTGATGTAATCCTCTTTCATTACTTCGAGCATGCTAGACCGCATCATTCGTGTGATGATTGCAAGTGTCAAGTAGCCTAAAGCAAATCCTGGAAGTATGAGATGAGTCAGGCCATCCATGAAGAGAATCGGATTTAATGTTATCAATGAATCTATCAAGAGGAAACCTGTAATTGGAGTATACGGAAGCACAGTAAACGTGTATCTACCTCCCTCTGGTAGAGCGGGTAATCCCGCCTGATAAAATTGAAAGAAGAACACATATTTGAGCATAAGAGCAAACCAGAATATCGGCATAGATACTCCCGCAAGCGCTACAACACGAGTTATATGATCTGGCCATCTATCCTTCTTGGTCGCTGAGAGAATCCCAAGTGGAATGCCAACAATAATGGCAAAGATGATTGCGAAGATGGAGAGCTCAATTGTTGCTGGAAGTCGTGTAGCGACAACCTCTGTAACTGGCAAACGAGCACTTACCGAGTAGCCCCAGTCGCCTGAAAAAATATCCCTCAAGTAGAAGAAGAATTGCTCGTATAATGGTCTATCAAGGCCATGAAGACGTCTGATAGCTTCAACCTGCTCTTCACTTGTTCTCTCTTGTATGTATATTCCCACAGGGTCTCCCATCACATATGAAAGTACAAATGTGATTGCAAGAACACCAAAGACCACTGGAATTGCAAGTAGAATTCGTCTTATCACATAATCTCTCAGTTTCATGTCTGTTTACACTCTCCAGACTGAGCTACAGCACCAAAGAACTGCGTGTGAAACGCATGTGGAACGGGACCAGTTTTTAAGTCTATGGTTCTCGGTGGAATCATAATCTATTGAGGTCTTGGAATAGTGTCAGTTGACAACCAAGGAAACACATATGAATTATTTCTATTAGCCAAGCAAGATGGGTATTTAATCTTGAACTTAGTATGCCCTGATATTCCAAACTAGATAGGAAAACCGTAGCTTTATAACTTACCAATCCACAACTCGCTAACAACATGAGTTGATATTTTAGAAACGCTTTAGCGATTGAACAACTCATTGTGATTGCAATCCAATCCGTTAAATCCAACCTAATTTCGAACCTAGTGAAGGAGGAAAAAAATACTTTGGAAAAAAATCAGATCATTGCCATCATCGTTATTGTAATCGTTGTGGCGGGTGCTGGTGTTGCTTTTCTTATGCTGAGTGGACCATCGCGTCCGCTTGAAGATACTTTTGTTTATGAAACAATAGGCAACCCCCAGTTTATGGACCCACACGCTGATTATGAGAACTACGGTGGTTTTGTATTCTATAACGTCTATGAGACGTTGTATTCTCCCCCGTGGGGAAGTGACAGTACTGCAACAGAAGATTTGAGACCTGCATTAGCAGCATCTGATCCCGTTATATCAGCCGATGGTAAGAACTACACTATAGCTCTAAGAGAGAATGTATTGTTCCAGGATGGAACACCATTCAACGCTAGTGTCGTAGAATGGAACTTTTACAGAGCAGCAAAGTTGTTCTACCTAGATGGTCCATATTGGATGATAGCTGAGGTACTCAAGGGTGGTCAAGCTGTTGAAGATGCAGCTTTCAGCGAAGATTCCGCAACTGAATTCCCATTAGCTTTTGATGCTTGGGTCGCATCCGGTGAAGCAATCGAGGTTATCGATGAGTTCACTGTGAAGTTCATCTTGGAGGAACCATTCGGCTACTTCATGCCAGTCCTTACATACACTGCTAGTGCAATGATGAGTCCTACATTCGTGTTGGCTAACGCAGACACTGGATTCACCACATGGGACAGCTATGGTATAGACTACCTTCAGGATCCAATTTCCGATCCGAACTACATGTGTACACACACATGTGGAACTGGTCCATATATGCTTACAGAATGGATTCCTGACTCATACATCCATTTGGAGCTGAATGAGGATTACTGGAGAGGAACTACTGATGCTCCAGCACTTGCTGGCTCAATCAAACACGTGTACATGAGAACAAACGAAGATGTAACCGGTAGAATCCTGAACCTCAGGGCTGGAACCGCAGACGCAGTCATGGTACCCAGAACTAACGCGATGGATGTCTATGACAACGTCACTGATGACTCACTATATCCTGATGATATCTATGTTTCACATGCTGGATATGGCTATGGCCTGACCTTCATGGGATTCAACCTTTATCAGGTCAACACAACTATTGGTACATGGTACGACAGTCCGTTCGCAAACCTCAACATGAGACAGTGTGCATCATACGCTTTCGATTATGAAGCGTTCTTGGCAGCAGCTGTCCAAGGCTTTGGTTTCAGAGCAGATTCAGGTCCAATTCCGCTTGGACTATTAGGATACAATACTTCAGCATTCACACATATCCAATACAACATCACAAGAGCTGTGGAGATGTGGAACTTAGCAGTACTGGATCCAACATTTCTAGCGGCTATGGCTAGTGTCCTTACAAAAACAGGTACAGCAGCACCTAACACCATCCAACTATCCTACAACAGTGGTAACACTGAACGTCAACAAGCTTGTCTGTTGGTCAAAGATGGTTTAGAAGCAGTCTTTGCTCATGAAGATGCAAATATGACCGCATTCCCAAGTGGTGTTTCTGTCACTATACAAGCTTTGGAGTGGGCAAACTATCTAGCCTCCAACCGATACAGACAGAATATGCTATTCTTCGTTGGTTGGGGACCAGACTATCCTGACCCTGATAACTTCATCTTCCCATTCGGTTACAGCCGTGGTACAAACGGATACAGAATTCGTTACAATAACACTGCTGTTGACGCTTGGTACTTTGAAGCAAAGACCGAGACTAACGTTACTTTGCGTGAAAACATCTACGGTAGGATTCTGCAAGCAATGGCAGACGACTTCCCATACCTCTGGACATATCAGCAAGGTGAGCTGAGAGCCTGGCGAACCTGGGTTCACGGACCGGGTATGAAGTGGAATCCATTGCCTGGAGTGTACTCCTTCTACTTCTATCACATGTGGAAGGATTATACCGCCTATGATGCTGGCGACGCTTACAGCCCCTATGTATAGTCTAAGTAAGTAACTAGTAGGAACGCAGAGGGTATAGCCCTCTGCAATCCTTTTCTTTTTTTGATTCTTATTTCCTAGAAATTCCTACTTGCTTCGCAATATGGTCAATACTTTACCTCTACAAATCCGTAGAACAGAACCAGCAATTACGTTGATGCACATCATTATATTTAGAATCAGTTGAAGTTTAGTAAAATGTGGTTCTTGCTATGAGAGAAATAAGTACTATCTCTCCTACTATGATGGTATCACTCTGGTGGACTGTACGTTGGGTAAGAGGTCTTGTCCTCATGCTGATACCAATTGGCGTAGTAGATGCGATCTTTACAATAGGAATGTCCATCGAATATGGTCCTGCGATTGAGTTCAATCCCATAACGCGTTGGTTTCTCATTAATGGCTTGTGGCATATATGGGCCATTATTAACATATTAGCGTACACATTCTTTTGTATGCTGGCAGGCTCCTACTATCTTCACACACGAGACCATCCCAGTGGACCTGATACTCTTTGGTTGTCTTTGATAATCTCTCTCCGAATAGCAATGACTGCGTTTAATGTAACCTTCTTCTACCTTCCCTTTGTAGTTTCAGTCTACCCGCCTTTTTGGGTTGGGCTCATCGCTTTGATTGGTAGCTTGTATCTGACAAACAACCTCTTTAAACGGCAGCGGGATTTGACTTGGAGAGATGCCACGAGCTTCATCAGTAGCAGGCTTGACAATCGATACGATACGAAACTCATAATGACAGCAACAGCTGGAATAACCCAAAATGAAGATATGGAAAATAAAAGTACCACCACTCGTTCTGAAACCGATACATCCGGAGTTCAGGAGGTTGGATCAATGAAAAGACTCATCTGGATTAAAAGATTAGCTTACTTTGCTGGCTTTGTTCTATCATATGTCGGAATGGCAGTTTGTATTAATATCATAGCTGTATTATCGGACTTCACTCGCTGGCAAAGTGATATTCCTACCTTCAATCCATTTACTGGACTAATCTTTATGGAATCTTTCGTCGTAATTCTGTTCTTCACAGGCTTGTCAATGTATTTCTTGTTCAAATCCTTCACAATCCTCTCAGAAGATGAAATTCCTGTATAGCTCCTCATCTGGTCAATGTTTAAGGAATCTCTCTAGAAAAAAAGAAGATCCTTTTGAGAATCTTAAAAAAAATAATCAGAAGTCCAGCAACAATCATTCATTGCCAGTGTGCTGAAAGTTGAAGCAAAATTCCCAGTATGAATGAAATTCCAGGCCCATATCCTATGCCTGTTTCAATTACATTCTTTTGAACCCAGCTTGCCATTGCCACCGATGAAACACCCCCGATAGAGATATTCTACTGCAAACCAAGATAAACATAAGGACAAAATGTGATGAGCAGACAGCAATGAAAATGGAAAGACAAATAGGACTGGCAAGAATAATCGTTCTATTCGTTGTTCTACTACATGTAGTTCCCATCACAGGTTCCAGTGCGATTGATACTGATTCCCGAAGTAGCTTCATACCCAACAGTTCACAGACAGTAATTCTTGATGCACTATCCTGGGAATTCACCCCTCTCAATTGTCTAGCAGGTGATACCATTTCAGGGGAATTCATACTCACCAACAATGGAGACCTCTTCATTGGAGATCAGACAAAGTATGACAATTGGTTACTTGAAGGAATTGATTTTCTAATTCTTGATGCTGATAATTATGCTCTTTGGTTAGATAACCGAGTGGTGACTTCTTTGTTCGAAAGAAACGGAGTATCTGAACTCTCATGGAGCATTGAGATACCCCGTGAGGGTTTGTGGTACATTGTGTACTTCAATGACTCTATTTTCATGAAACAGGTTGAGTTTAACATTCAACATATCTCACCAAGTGGGTTTGCTAACACCATAGCTGTAGTTAGCCTATCAGGTCTAACAGCTCTACTTATTATCATCTTCACATTCAGGAAGAAAAAATGAGAGGCTGTGGCAACTAGTGCCACAGCAATTCAAAGTTATTCTTCGGTCGTCACTTCTTCTTCAACAGGCTCTGGCTTAGGCGGAGAATTTTGCTCTCCTCCGGAATCAGATGGGAGAAACTCGTCTAAGAGTTCATAGAGAGCTC
>SDNZ01000144.1 GCA_004524565.1 Candidatus Thorarchaeota archaeon | reverse complement strand
TGTTCTGGAATGATACCGTCGCTATCTGTATCTACTGTTAGAACTCTAGCTCCAAGTTTAACCGCAGGGACAAGAAAACCCAAGTAGGCTGGTGAAGGTGTGATGATGACATCTCCAGGATCAATCAATGTATCAAGCAGAGCATAGAGAGCCTGTTGAGACCCGTTGGTGATTGAAACGTGATCCCATTCATCCTCACAATCGATAGGAATATCACGAACCTCACAGAGCCTTTTTGCTAGGGTCTTGAGAAACCAAGGCTGTCCTCCTGTAGGACCATAGTTAAAATCGTCAAGTGCTAGTTTGGTATCCTCTTTGTACTGCCCGGCGATGTCAATCATAATATCTGCAAAGATATCGGTAGGTATGATACCAGGCTTGCCACCAGCAAAATAGTATTCCACTTTATACTTGAGTAAAGCTCGAATTTGAGACTCCTCAATAAAAGACGTCCATGTAGCAAAGCTATAACCACGTTCATTCGCCAACAGAAATTACTCCAGGGATTGATTCGCTTGTCAGAAGCATGCACACTTCTGTACATGAATTGAAATAATTCTCCTTTATCTGTTTCTGATAGGGCTTTGCTTTAGAGAGCATATTTGGGCTATGATGTACACTAATGTTCGTCCAAATTGTGCACAAATTCGAAATCTCAGCTACCGAATTTCTGCAGCAATGGAAGCTGCCGCGGCTGAAGGATCAGGCGCTTCAATGATTGAGCGAGCAGCAATCACAAAATTTGCTCCTGCATCAATGGCAGCCTTTGCACTCCCACCTTGAGCACCCACACCTGGACTAAGAATTGGGATACCATCACCTAAAGCAGTACGAATTTCCTGGATCTTTCCGGGGTGAGTTGCCCCAACAATGACTCCATCTACGTCCCAAAGACGTGCTTGTCGGGCGAATCGCATGTACAGTGGCTCAGCCTTTGACCCTTTATCATCTGGAGCGATAGTAAGTCCGTAGCCATCTTTGGCTGCAGGATGTGACATGTAACAGAGTGTTATGATTCCACGCTTCCGATTTATTGCAGTTTCAAACACACTATCAAGTCCGCCCTCCATACCTACCAATGGGTTCACTATCATTGCATCAAAACCAGCATCAAAGTAGTACTTTGTAATCACCTTGTTGGTATTGCCTATGTCATTCAGTTTACAGTCTACTATAGCTGTGAGGCCTTCATCGTGAATCTTATCTACAATTCTTGGAATGCCCTCAGAGATTCCAAGGGGGAGAATGAGATGTCTGTTAATCTTGAACGCAACTGCATGTTCAGCAGTCTGTGAAATAACTTTGAGCGTGTCTTGCTCAAGACGTTCACGTTCTATTCTCATTGCTGAGGCATCTTTACCACTGAAATCAGCAACTAAATCTAGACCAATAATCAGCTTGCTCTTCCTAACGAAACTGGATGCAGTTAATTTCCTTTTGTACACACTACTCTCTCCTCAAACCTGTTATCTCCAAAGTAGCAGGTGATTACTCTGTGGAATGGCGTTCTTCCAAATAAATTCTCGGCATAAGATGATTTGACCTACCATCAGCGCAAACTTATATCGGTCTCAGGAAATGACAAAGATGGAGAGAAAAGATTGAGTCCAGATTGGTTACTATCTCGTGTTACTGTTGTACTTTTAGCTATAGTAGGTCCAATCTATTTCTTCCTACTTATGCTATTCATTCCTCAGATGATGCCATTTGGTGACCCATGGCTAGATTTCCTATTCCACTATCTAGCAGCTCCAACGGTGTTTTCACTTCCGTGGATTGGTACGATTTACTATCAGCGCTACCGATTAGCAAATACTGTGCACATCATGGATGAAACTATCACAGCTGTTCCTCTTCGGTGGAGAGTATTTTATGGTGCCAATGCAGCCTTCATTCTGATGGTCTTCATCCTCCCCATGGCTACTCCAGTCATAGCACTCATTGAGGGACTCGTCGTTGCAGGTCATGTGTTCTACCGAGTTGGTGTAGGAAAGCTCGGTGGTGGAAAACCTGCCGCACTCCTTGGAGTGGTTGTGGCAATTGGATTGTGTATTCTACCAGCCTTTGTAATGATAGAATTCCTGCCAGTGTATCTCAATCTCTGGACAAATATTCTTCTAGCATGGGAGAGCTTCTGGCTACAAATTGCGTATGGATTTGCTCAATGTCTGGTCAATGCCTTGAGTTTTGGTGCTCCAGTCTATTTCATCTATTTTGGAGCACAACAATATGACAGGGGTCTTTACGGGGAGGTATACACAAAGACACCTACAGCTAAGATTAGATTGATGGAATTCATTCTGTTCATCGTATTTCTGTTCATCTATCTTCCACCAATCCCGACACCATTTGGGATTATACCATTTCTTGATCAATCAAATCTCTTTTACAATTACATCAATTGGGCTTCACTTGCAATTGTAGGAATAATGATTCTTGTAAAGTTCCGTCTAAAAGTTGAGGGAGATACAACAATTGGCGGAGTATCCAATATCTTTGTCATTGGATTGTTCTTGGTTGTTGAACTCTTTTTCAAAGCAAACTTAGTTCTAATTACATCAATCATCTGGCTAGCTTTCATTATCTATGCAGCACTTGCTGTAGTTAGCTATCTTCGTGCTTCATCCAGAGAATTGTACTAGCTGGATGAGTAATAGACCGTCTTTACAAATCGAGAATTTCTAATTTCTCAGCTAAACGGATAATAGGAAGATGAAGCACCATTGGTCCCGCATCTGCGATGGATTCGACAAACTCTACTTTCTCCTTTGGGCGTGTAGTATATGAGAGAAAACTACCCTCAGGAGGTCCTTCCCCTTCTATGTGAACCCAAAGAGGCAGTCCATAGTGCTCATAATATCCGTGATTGGAAATCAATGTACCATAGATGTGCTTTCCATTGTGTTCGAAATAGAGCATGCTTGCGGGTCTGTCCCGTTGAGACCATGAAACTAGCATTCTTGCCAAATCGGTCATTGAAGCAATCTTCAAATTTACAGGTGATCGAATGTCGTTCTTGCTCATTCTTGTATGCACCAAGTCGCACTTCATTTATGGCCTTATAAGAGCAACCATTACGCGCAATACGGATGTATAGGATTAGTCAGGATTGTGGAGGGCATTGCGTATTCTATCAGCTACTGCTGCGACAAGTCTTCGATCAACTCCCACAACAACTACAGGAGCACTGACTAGTATTCCACTAGTTCCAATCGAAAAGACTACGCGAATACCTTCGCTTCGGAAACATACGAAGGTGAATCCATCTTCATGGATTAGCTGATCTAGATCTAGTCCACCTGAATTAATACTATCTGCTACCCAATTGATAACAACTATAGGGTCGGTACCTTGACGGTCTACAGAAATTGTTTCGCGATAGTCATTTTCTGATGTGAAGAGATATCGATGTGATGCTTTGCTATAGAGTATTTTTCTTGTAGTTGCCTTGGAGAGTAGCTCTTTAGATACAGGTCCAAACTGCTTTACAAGAACCTCTGATGCATTGATCTTTGGATCTAACACAGGAACTATCTCAACTTCAGTGAGAGAAGGTTCTTCTACAGGCTCTTCACTTCTAGGAGCTGGTTCATCAGTAATGGAAAACTCTTGCTTCTCTTCTTCAAATAACTCTTGAACGTAGTCTCTCATCCAGCCATCAAGAACCTGCCAATCATCTTTACTGAGTTTCAATGGAGGTCTTGGGACCTCAGGTAGATCCTCACTAGTTTCTTCTAACTCAGGTTCTCCTTCCATTTCGTCTTCTACTACTGGTTCATCTACTACTGTGTCTTCAGCTTCGTCTGCTTCTTCAGGAATATCAATAATCTCAACTTCTTCAATGTCATCAGGTATCAATAGCTTGACCGCCTCAAAGAGACCAGAGAGTCTATCAGTGCCTCCATGTTGTGATAACCTAGGGCGAACTTGCATGATGAATCCACGCTTGTTCTCCGTTGTCTGATCGAAGACTATCGCAGCACCTCGTGGTAGACTGCTAATGAACACCTTATCCCTGAACTGGTCAGGAAGAACAGCAGGAGCTCTCTGCTGGAGTGCTCGGATATCGTTGTCATGAGATAATGAGTGTGAGATGATCAGGTCAGCTTGAGAGATAGCTTCATCCGAAACTGCGGATGGTTGCTGCGTACATAGAACAAGACTACAACCAAATCTTCTACCAAGCTTTGCATATCCAATGATGGCATCCTTCGCAGGGGTCGGACCAGCTCGAGGAACAAGAGTATGGGCTTCATCGATTATGAGCCAGGTTGGTGGTAATTCCTCCCGAGCACTTGTACCTTCATCAGTCCATGCCATCCGATAGGTGAGAACTTGTCGACAGAGCATGTTTGTCAGAATGGCAAGTACAGCCTCGGCATCAGAACCAAGCGGAGCTACATCAATAACTGTGATCTGTCCAGCAATAGCCAAGTCCTGAGCACTGGTTCCTCCAGGATGAAATACACCCATTCTATCTGCTCGTTTAAGCCTCTGAATCATAGCAGTACGAGTTGAGGGTTTGTAGAGTTCTTCAATGGAGGGACTCGTATCAATACATTGAATCATGTCCTTTATACTGAAGTCCCGCTTCAGAGAAATACGCTCACCTGAATCAATTGAATATCCTTTGCGCACACTATCAAGTGTCTCACTAATTAGGTTCTCCATTGCGGTGCTGAGAGTACCACCCTTTTCGAGTACATACCCCCAGTCTGAAACAGTTAATTCCTTTGGACCAATTGATAATGGAAAGAGTCTAGCTTTCTTTTTCACTTCATCAGGGAGACCCACGTATGTTCTTCTTGGGATATAGACATTTACTGGAAAACCTCGAGCCTCATAGCTCCATTTCTTCAGCAAATCGCTCTGATCGTCATTGGGGTCAACCATCTGCCTAAATACATCAACAGTATCAACAAGAACTGCAGCGACCTCAATCTCACGGCGTTCCATGGCAAGAGCAAGTTCCTCTGCGATTATTCCAAGGGTATAGCTCTTTCCTGAACCTCGTTTTCCGGCAACAAGCATCACATGGGGACTCATCAGGTCAAGATTAACTGGCATTCCCATAAGGGATGTTAGAACATCATCCGATGTCTCGGCTACTCCTCCAATCATTCCTAGGCCAACTGAGCCATATTTTCTATGGAATGAATCGGACCTTCCTAAGACTACTCCTACACTTAAATCTACATTCAAGTCAAGAACATCACCCACTCGTGGATGGTAAGGCAGCACTGATTTATGGATGAGTTCTATGGGCTTGTCTAAATCTTGTGCATCTTCGGGAGTTTCTTCATTTGGCGTGTCGGGATTTCCCGGGTCGTTCATATGTGCACCTCCAGAGGACTCCACTGCGAAGTCGGATAAAGCTTGGCCTGACAGTATTTTGACGCGCGTTTCGCATTATCATGATTAATTGATTAACAACAACTCCTTAGCAACACTCAAAACACAACTAAAACAGAAAACATCCTATGCAAGACCCGATTAAAGATGGAGACCTTGTCTTCATCTTCATGGATGGCAAGAGAAACTGGATTAGACGAGTAAAGGCAGGAGAGAGTTTCCACTCCAATAAGGGAATCCTACCTTTTGATGATATGATAGGCAAACCCTTTGGACATAAGATGGAAAGCCATTCAGGTACAGTATTCCAAATCCATAGACCAAGCCATACTGATATCCAGATTGCCATGGGTCGGAACACACAGATTATCTACCCGAAGGATGCAGGAACTATTCTTGTTCAAGCTTCGATTAGTGCAGGTTCTCGAGTGGTTGAATCGGGGACTGGATCAGGAGCGCTAACCGGGATTCTTGCGAGAGCTGTGGGTCCTACTGGTCACGTGTTTACCTACGAGCTCAGAGAGGACATGTATATCGGAGCTCAGAAAAACCTCACAAAATATGGTCTCACAGATAATGTTACCCAACATCATCAGGATATCCTAGACGGTATCAAAGAAGACAATATCGATGCCATTGTCTTGGATCTTGCAACGCCCTGGCTGCTTATAGATGAGGCACACCGTGCATTGAAATCCAGTTGCTTTCTGGCAAGCTACAGCCCAACCATAGAGCAGACAATGAAGACCTGCAAAGCCCTATCAGAGGAAGGTAAGTGGGGCATGATCAAGACTCTTGAAATATTCGAACGAGAGATAATGGTCAGAGAGAACAAGACTAGACCAACCACATGGATGGTTGCGCATACTGGTTACATGACCTTCGCTAGAACCATGTCTGTAGAAGAATAAGCAGAACTAGTGAACAATAACAAATCCTTAAAAGCGCTTGACAGTAAATATTTGTTGTCGATTATTGTCGATGGTTGTTGATTACCATGACGTATCACCATAAGAAAGACCGTTGTATGAAGGATACCAAAGAAATAGTGGAGAATATCCTTCGGATGAGCGCATCGGAGTATGATCTATCTGATCCATCAGACATTGTAACCTCAGGTAAGACGATTCAAATTGTTCGCCGCGGTACTGCTGAAACAAACATCCTCCCTAAAGAAACAGAGGAAATAATGGAACGCTGCTCTGATGAAGAGACTATGATAGATGGGGTATGCGTAAGGTTAGAAGATTTAGGATCCTATGAACCAGGACAGGAAATCGATGTTGAAGTTTCTGAACTAAAAGAGGGTATTGAGAAGAAGAAGAAGAAACGTAACTATATCGAGTTCAGAAAAGATTACGATGAAACTTAGGTGGGGAAAATGAAAGAGAATCAGGATATCGAAGCTCTCAGGAAAGAAGTCACAGAACTGAGAAAGACAGTCTATAGTCTAAAAGACACGATTATCGAACTGACAAATCAAATAGAAACAGGAAGTTCAGATTCACCATTTGAAGGCAACCAATACAGCATATTTCCAAACCGTTCCAATTGCCTTGATGGGGATGCAAGTTGGGATAGACTTGTCAATCTGTTGCATAAAGAGGATAGTGGGCTAACAGCAGCAGAACTTGCAGAAAAGTGGGGAAAATCTCGCTCTCGAACAAGCGAAGTTCTCAATAAACTCGCAGAAAATGGACAGATTATCAAATATCGAGATGGGAGATTGATTAGATTCAGAAGCGCGGAAGAGTAGTACGATTTCTACCATTCCCAAAGAGGGATATGGTAGGCTTACACGTTTTAGTTCAGCCAAGCCTTGAGTCGTGAGCACCAATTAGGAAAATTATAGGTTTTCGGAGGGCGTAAGTACGCTTAAGTAATTGTTACACGACATAGCCTTTAGCCTTAATTTCAGGAGATTGTGAGAATGTCGAACGTTCTGCCGGGCTCAAATAAACCGCGTAAAACGAGTAGTAGTACTGATGAGACACAAATCTATACCAGTTTGCTATTCGAGCTCAATCTTAGAGCACAAGATGCTGTGAGGGACTTTTCTCTTCATGATATTGATGATAAAGAAGGGATTGAGTTGAAGCGAATAGCCATGCATGACGCATTCACAGAACTCTACGATACGATAGCCTCCTTTAGTCAACAGATCATGGTTGGGGATTTTGATATGTCATATCTGCGTAATAGAGTGGCGCAGAGTGAAGGTGAAATAAAAGGGCAGCTGGAAGCAGCACTTGAGGAACTTGAAAATCAAACCGAGAAAAATCTTGCAGATGTCTGGATGGCAAGAGTCATGGCATGGTTGCATCAAGCAGCCGCAGCAAGTGGCCCCTTTGTTGAAAACGAACATGAGGAAATTCAACGTAATGCATCGAAGTATCTTGCTAAAGTCTACACTATGCTAGAACGTCCATTCCCTGCGACAGCTAAGAAAGTAGATGGTACGCAAAAGCTTCGTAGAGTTGCTCTCGGGCTACAAGCGTACAAGCTTATGAAAGAATCTCTAGCTGAAGATGATGACGAACTCACCTCAAT
>SDNZ01000143.1 GCA_004524565.1 Candidatus Thorarchaeota archaeon | reverse complement strand
CTCTGTTCTATCAGAACTTATGACAAACAGAGAATATGCCTTTAAAATTGACCAACGAACGACAGGAAATGCTAGAGCAGAAAGTTATCGCTTTCAACCCATAATCCGAATGCGTACTACTCAGTTTGAATTAGGAGACCGTGCCAGAGACGAACTGTTCGAGGGAATTGATTTCGGATACTACTGTGTTGATTTCAGAGGAGGACAAGCTCAAACAAATGCTAGTTTCCAAGTTGGAATACAGGAAGCCTATGAAATTGTAAATGGTGAGATTGGTCGCCCTGTCACAGATCTCTCGATCTCAGGTATTGCAACTGATTCATTGATGAAAATAAATGGGATTGCAAAAGAATCCTTTGCCTACGAGGTTGGAAGATGCGGGAAGGGGCAGGAAGCTTTGGTATCTTCTGGTGGTCCTGATATTCGATTTGCAGCTGGTGGAATCACTTTTGGAGGAAAGGCGTAGGAGGAATGGATGATGGTCAGTGAAAACGAACTACTCGAACTCTGTAAATATATTGTAGCAACTGGAAAGAATGCTGGAGCAACAGCTATTGAAGCGCTCGCTCAATTTGAAAACCAGATTGAATCAGACATTGAACTCTCCCAAATATCCAGTGTCAATCAGAGAATTAGTACTGAAATCGCTATTCGTCTCTATATAGGTAAAAAGATGGGATCTGCATTCACAAATATCGCTACAAAAGAAAGTGCGAAGGAATCAGTAGATCTTGCAATTGCAGCAGCAAAAGTCACTACTGAAGACAAAGATTGGATAGATCTACCCCATCCGCAAGAATATCCCACTTTAGATGGCCTATGGTATGAAGAAGTAGTAAATGCAAATCCTAGTGAGATTGTATCATCTACTGGTGAGCTAATTACTAAGGGGTCTCAAAGCGAACCAGGATTGCTTATTGTTGCTGGTGGTTCTGCTGCCTATTATGGAGTCACTGCTTATGCGAATAGCAATGATGTGACTTATTCAACCAAAGGTACAGGATCCTTTATTGCAGAAGCAGCTATTGCTCAAACAGAAAAGAGCACAACGCCAATGGTGATGGCTTATGATATTCAGCGAAATTTGAATCTCGACATTGACGGAACGGTCAAGAATGTTGCGGAACAAATACGTCGAATCAAGGTTCCTGCAACAGGAAAAACTGGAAAATACAAGATCATTCTACATCCTCAAGCCTACTCTGCACTCTTCACCTATACCTTGATGCAAGGAGTTCGTGGGGACAATGTTGCTCGTGGTAAGTCGATGATTGCTGATAAGATTGGTGATCAAATTGCCTCTGAGATATTCACACTTGTTGATGATGGGTTATATCCTACAAGTGCAGTGACATCAATTGCTGATGATGAAGGAGTACCTCGACAACGAACTCCCATCATCGAAAATGGAGTATTACGCTCATTCCTGTGGGATACTTATTGGGCTAACAAGATGGATTTGACTAGCACTGGCAACGCAAGTCGAAATATGCGTCAGGGACTTGTTGAGATTGGTTTTACTACATTAGTTATTGAACCAGGCACTCGTGAGATTGAAGACATCATTAGTGAGTTTGACTATAGCTACTACATACAAAATGTGCAGGGTGCCCATAGTTCAAACCCTGAATCAGGTGACTTCAGTGTAGTTGGCAATCCTGCTATTCTTATTGAAAACGGAAAGATGGTTGGTGGAGTTGATGGTCTCATGATCTCTGGAAACATCTTTGATTTTCTCAAGAATGTAACAGAGATTGCAAAGACCGCTATTCCTCGGTTCTCATGGATAGGCCCAGAGATTGTAGTCAAGGATATTGATGTTGTTGCAAAAGACTAGATCATTTGGATTGGGGGACTAATATTCTGATACTTTGGTCCCCCTCTCAACTACCAAGGGCAAAAGCATATCAGTTAAAGACAGTGAACTGCTTTACCAGCCTACCTACCTAGAGGGAATTCAATGTATCAACGTTACCTGATTCTAGCACTCCTGTTTGCATCAATGATTGTGATGCCTGTTCATTCAGAGGCCGCTTCAATTCAACTCAATTTTGATTTTGATGATACACTAGTTGAAACAAAGTTGCAGATGGAAATTGCCCGTGATGATGGACAAGGCGTGAGTGCCCTTCTTGAATTCGATGATCAGATATCCACCTCAGAAATTCGAGCGATAGAGTCGTTGGGCATAGACTTTGTAAGACGTGGCTCTTCGATAGTTCACGTAGGTCGGATATATTCAGTAATAGCATATAATGTTGATTCTATAAAACAACTCACTAGTATGGGTCTTGTCCGCGCAACATCTGGAAGTAAACAGTATATTCCCTCAATAACTAGCTCTATGGGTGCGATACATGCTGACGATGTTTGGAACAATCTCCATACTGATGGTCAGATGATAAATGGGTCTGGTGTAACGGTGGCTGTAATTGATACAGGTGCTGCATGGCTTCATCCATCATTTTGGAAACCATATCCTGCTGAGTTTGATTTCATTCAATCAGGTCCCGATTATTATGTAGACCTGGATAATGACTCCATAGCAGATCCTGAAGAAGGTCCAATTCTAACAGTGATCGGTCAAACTGGTCAGTTCATATCTTATGCCTCTGATTATATGTATATCAGCTCAGATGGCACTGGAGAATTCGACTATGCAGATGGTGATAGATGGATTGGAGGAATTGATTCCAATAGCGATGACAATATCGATCTGGGTTCAGAAAAAGCAGTCATCTTGAATATTTCAAAAGTAGCAATTCTTTACGATCAGTTTACATCCGACGTTTATGTTCGTGGAGTGAATCTGACGGAGGCAGTAGCAGTGGGCGATTCCCATTCTTCTCAGCACGGGACTCATGTGTCATCTACTATTGCTGGTGGGCAACCTGGACTTACATCATATGTCGGGGCTGCTCCTGGTGCAGACCTCATTATAATCCGAAGTCCGCTTAATTCTGCTGACATACTTGATGGCATAAGTTTTGCAATTGAAAACGATGCAGATATTATTAACATGTCTTTCTCGTCATATCTAGGATTTCTAGATGGAACTGACCCTGAAGATTTAGCAGTCACAGAAGCATTCCTAAATTATGGGATTTTAACAACCGCAGCAGCAGGAAACCTTGGCACTAGAAACAAGCACGCGAGATTTAGTGTACCTTCTGGTGGAAATAATTCAGTTGTGCTTGATGTTAGCTTTGAACCTGATTTTTCCTATCTCAGTTTACTCTGGCACTCAGATGATAGAGATGAGAGCATTGTACTCACACCTCCCACCGGTCCTGATATCCCCCTTGGTGAATATTCTGAGATAGCAGGAACTTCATTCGCTCTTGATACTGACGAGCTTAGTGCTTATGTTTTCTGTGAGATAAGCCCAAGAGGAATGAACAATATAATAATTCAAGTCTCAGAGGATGACCATCAATGGTTAGATGGTGACTGGGATGTAACAATTTCAAATGCTGCTGGAGATGACGTATGGATTGATGGATATGCATGGGATGGTTCATGGGAAACATCACATATGCGTTTCACCACTCAGACTTCGAATTTCTATACAATCAGCTCTCCTGGAACTTCAGATTTTGCTATTGCAGTTTCGTCCTACAGTGAATCAGGCGGAAGTATCACTTCGACTTCTAGCAGAGGCCCTCGTATTGATGGTGCACCAAAACCAGATATTGCAGCACCCGGTGTGTCAATACGAGCTGCTTCAGGTAGTTTTCTGCTAGACGACACACTCTGGAGAACCAAAGATGGCACAAGTATGGCCTCTCCCCATGTCGCTGGAGTTCTTGCACTAATACGTCAAGCAGAAGGAAATGATAACGCTTGGCTGGATTATAGTGCTCTTGCAAATGGTGCGGGGTTCTCTTACTCTGAGATTCCTTCAAATGATTGGGGTTATGGTCTGTGTGATGCTGCGTCATCTGTTATGTATGTTCTCAACGAGACATTGAGCACAGATTCAATTCTATCCGATTGGGCAATTCTCGATTACTTCACGACTGATATAGATGAACCGGATGTCTTACCTGATCTAGATATTCAAGGTCTCAAGATGTTCCAACAGAGTAATACAGTTGCTTTTGCTATCTATACCGATGGAAACAGTGATTTCTCTGGAACTGATATGTTGAGTATTGAGTGGGATACCGATTCAAATCTACTTACAGGAATTAATGGGGCTGACATTCTCCTCAATCTCACAGCTGATAATTTGGATATCTTTGAGTGGACAGGGTCAACATACACCCTTTCCTCTCTTGTAGGTTCGTGGTGGCAGTCATCGATTGTAACTTTCCTAAAAATAGATGGAGTAACTACTGGAATTCGTGGGACCCTTGTAGCATGCACTCATAACTCTACATTGACCTATGTGGATTCAACAACTTCTACAAGTATCACCAATCATTGGCGACCAATGGTAGAAGATGTCGAAATGATGATGTCAGAAGGCGATCTCACCATCATAATTGATTCATTTGATAGAGATTCCTTATTAGGGGTGAGATCGATTGGAACCAGTATTGTTTCTGGTGATCTCTCTATTCTTCAGACTTCCACAGCTCTTGCCCAAGATTCCTACGAGATAGCAGTCAATTCAACTCTTATTGTTTCAGAATATGTCAACAGCCTACATTTCAACATCACTTCTGATACAGAAACTCTGCACCTTCCACTTGTCTTGCTAACAGCGATAGCCACAAACTTGGTCAGGATCTCTCAGGCTTCATTAGATAACACAGTAGTTCGAACCGGTCTACTCTTCTCCGAGAGGATAACTGGTTCATTCTCGGTTGAAGGGCATGAATTAATCTCTCAAGCTTTGGTAGCCTTCAGACACTCAACAGGTCTCTGGTTTAATTTCACTGTTAGTGGAGAAGGTGTCTATGATTTTGTAGTTGCTCCATCTGGATTTCCATCTGGAGAATTCGATGTATTCGCAATTGCTAAAGGGTCAAGTATTCCTATAACCGAAATGCAATTCGCTACCCTAACTCTTATTGAGGATAATACTCTAATTGTAGTTATTGCAGGAATAGCAGTAGTCGGACTGGTCGTAATATACGCATTCAGAAGATTTAGTGAACGAAGAGGAATTGAAGGATGAAAATTGTTATTGTTGGATATGGTCCCGGTGGCGCATCAGCTGCAGTTGCTGCAAGAATGTTCAATTCTGAAGCTGATATCAAGATAGTGACAGAAGAGACCCTTGAGTCACACAGAAAACCTGGAGCTTCCCTTGCCCTTGAAGTGCCCGATACAAGTGACCTTGCGATCAATGATTGGTCCTGGAGCGAGTTAGCAAAAAAGAGAATCGAGGTACTATCTGGTACTAGCGTGATCAAAGGTAATGCTAAATCTAACAGCCTTCAAATAACAGGAGTAAAAGGTTCGTCTACGCTCAATTATGATCGTCTGATTTTGGCAACTGGTGGTATTCCTGATGTTCCAGATATTCCTGGAGTTGAGCTTCCAGGTGTGTTTACAATTAAGGACATGGCTGATACAAGTCGGATTGGTAAACAACTCTCAGGAATGAATACTATCATCATTGTCGGTGCTGGATTTAGTGGACTCGAAACTGCAGAACGATTAATTTCACTTGGAAAAGATACGCACTTGATTGTTCGATCACGACTAATGCGACGTCAGCTTGAAGAACCTATGAGTGCGGAACTACTATTACGACTTCCCCGTTCATTGCATGTTCATACTGGAGTGAGTCCAACGTCTGTTTCTGGAAACGGAAAAGTGGATGGATTAATGCTTAATGGTAAGAAGCTAGAAGCAGATGCTGTCTTGTTCATGACTGGGGTAAAACCAAATGTAGAGTTAGCAAAACAACTTGATGTACGGATTGGGCCTCTTGGGGGAATTATTATTGATAAACAGATGAAGACTTCAAATGACAATATCTACGCAGTAGGAGATTGCGTTGAAGTTAATGATTCATTGACAAACAAACCACTTCTTTTACCAGTCGGAAGTGTTGCTGCACGTGCAGGACGTCAGGCAGGTGTTGCGGCTGTAGGCGGAAAGAAGATTTACGAAGACACCTCAAAACGTCTTCAGTATGATAGGATTTTTGGGACTGATATCGTTTGCATTGGACATTCATCCACGACAGCACTGAACATGGGTGTGAAGACATCTGTGCAGTATATCCATGATGACGCAGAGTTTACCAAGGTGGCTCTTGTTACTGATCATAAAGGCCAGCTTATTGGAGGACAAGTGATTGCCCCTAGGATGGGTGCTCGACTAGGATACGAGATACTCGAGCGTGTCGAATCTGGTGCAATCCTTCAAGACAAACCACTCCTGAAGCCGCGTCACGAACGACTGCGTGACTATCTTGAAACTACCTATGGTCCTATTCGATAGACGGTGGAGGAAGTTCCCATTCCTCTTCTTTTGGCTGTTCACGTTTTGGACGTGATTTTTTATCTCCACTGAATTTCTGATATCCTGAGTAAGCAAGTCCGACTCCTACAACCGCAAGAAGTGAGTAAATCACAGTTTGAATGAAGACATCATCAGCTGCGTCAACCGGAATCAGAATGACCTTCTGGAAGATTCGTTGATCTCCACTCTCATCAGTTGCAACAACTCTGAATGAATAGAATCCACCACTTGTATACGTGAAGCTTGATGTGAACTTGTAACCCAAACTTTCATTGACAATTCCTGTTATGTTATTGCCAAGAGGTCCAATAATACTCATTGCAACAATATCCAAGTCATCATCAAAGATATACGCAGTAACATTGGCTGGTTCTCCAAATTCTCCTCTGGTCAAGATAACATCGTAGATACGTGGTGCCTCGGGGACTATCGCTGTTGCAATATTCCTCAGAAGTCGAAGATTATCCGCACCTGAGCGAATTGCATCGTAGAGAATATCATCGTAGAGTGTCGAACCATCTGAGATTACGTACACTTTTCCACTACCATATTCCGCGGTAGCTACAATCGCATGAGTTTTTGCTGCATCCTCCCAGAAAAGGCCACGCGCATTTGAAACTGCAGGATTAATCTGCAATGTACTTCCTTGAATTATGTAGAGACTCTCCACACCTGCCATGAGTGTATCATTTTCTACTGTTCCATCATAAACTAGACCCAAACCACCAGGACCTACTCCAATACCTCTTCTTTCACATTGAATACCGAAAGGTTCCAGAATATCATTATACGTATCAATACCAAAGGATGCAGTCTGATCTGTGGAATCCCAGAACTCTGAAAGGACAACTAGAGTACCGCCATTTTCTACAAAGGTGTGTATTGCTGTTATTTCATCATCAGTGTATGTGGTTTCAGTATCCATAATCATGAAGATGTCTGCACCTGAGAGATAGCCAATATCAATGTAGGTCACTAACTGATCATCTGGGCTTCCAAACTCTGAGAGAGTCACTCCACTCTCACGTAAGTACTCCGTGAAGTAGCCATAGTATGATGGGTCATCAGGATCTCCATCAATTCCGGTTGTATGATGCTCCATATCGACCATCAAACGACCACCAAAGAGAGTGATTCTAAAACCGACATCAATTGAAGCAACAACATCCCCATTCGAAGTAAGATTGAGCATTCCACTATACCATCCTACTTCGGAGACGGGAAGATCATCTGGGATATCAAGCTGAATATCGAAGTGTGAATACCCTGCTGATATTGAAATCTGGTCTTTTGTCTGAACAAATAGACTGGCGTTTCCAGTAAGTGTGATATTCACTAAACCCACTGCTTGAGTTGAAATTATCGTAATATTCTGAGGAGGTCTGTCATCTCCAACGATGAGGACCGTATCACTCCATGGTAGTGTTGGGAATGAACGCGGGGTCATTATTGTTAGATCACGACTCGGATCGGTCAAGAACTCCGAAGCTTTGGTTACATTGGCCAGTCCCCATCCCTG
>SDNZ01000142.1 GCA_004524565.1 Candidatus Thorarchaeota archaeon | reverse complement strand
TTTTATGGATAACTGGTCGTTATGAGGAAGCAAGTGAATCCTTCAAGAAAGCACGAAAATATGGTTGGGATAAAAAGAAATCCAAAATAATTGGAATCTAAATACAGTATATTTGATTTACAATAGTGTGGGAATTCTCATGATGCGACGTTCTCGAAAGAAAGGATTAGTGCCAGGAACACCTGTCCATATCGGCCAAAAAATGACTGACATCTCATCGGTTCGTTTGGTCGATTTCAATGAAACAGATATTCTTGTAACTCCGGATGCAGCAAAGGAAGATATTACTCGGAAACCACCTGGTGACATGATTCGCTGGGCGCATCTTACAGGTGTCCATGACGTTGAACTTGTTCAAGCACTCTGTAAGCAATATAATATTCACCCACTGGTTGTGGAAGATCTAGTAAATACTGAACATCGCCCGAAAGTGGAGATCCACCAAGATTACATCTTCCTAGTTCTTAAAACGTTCAATCTTGAAGGAAAAGAGAGTATTTCTATAGAGCAAATCAGTTTCATTTTAGGACCCACTTATCTTCTCTCTTTTCAGGAAAGTGATGACCCTATTTTTCAACCTATTTTTACTCGTATTGAAAAAGATCATGGAAATGTTCGATCGTCTGGTGCTGATTATCTCGCTTATTCATTGCTTGACCTGATTGTGGATGATTACTATGGTTTCACAGAATCTCTGAGCGAGCATGTGGAAACACTCGAAGATGAAGTCATTGAAAATCCAACTACCACAACTTTGCATGGTATCTATAGATTGAAACGCATTGTATCAATTGCACGACGGAATCTTTGGCCGCTAAGAGAAATTGTGGGGCGTCTTTACAGAGACCCATCATCTCTAATAAAACCATCAACAAACATCTACATGCGAGATCTCTATGATCATGTAATTCAAGTGAATGACTATCTTGAAGGATATCGAGAAGCCCTATCCAGTATGCTTGATACCTACTTGTCCAGTGTGAGTAATAAGATGAATGAAGTGATGAAAGTATTGACTGTGATTTCGACAGTTTTTATTCCGCTCACACTTATTGCTGGGATCTATGGCATGAATTTCTTCAATATGCCTGAACTAACTTGGCCATACGGTTATTCTACCATTCTAATCATTATGACAGTTATGGGTATACTCATGCTTGCCTATTTCAGGAAAATAGATTGGATTTGATTCTACTACTCAGTCACTCTATTGGGCTTCAAAAAGCGACCTATTCAAAAGAGAAAACAATTACTAACACCTACGTATGAATCTTGGAGGAATCCTACCTGATAATTGCTGAACAAGATTGCTTCGTACTGCGTTACGCTAGTATAGACGATTTTCAAGAAATAGACAATATTACCATTGTATGCTATACAGCTATCCATGAGAGCTGGTTTGAGATGCAAAGTAAATCAATTGTTGAAGCGCTCAGTACTCCTGGCGTATCGTGGCAGGAACGAAAGACTAAGCAGAATCATGACTTGTTTGCTGAGCATCCTAACTGGGTCTGGGTTTTGGAGTGTAACTCTGATATAATCGGTTTTGTCACATTCAAGATTAACTACGAGCGGGGTTTGGGAATTATAGACAATAATGGAGTTCTTCCACAGTATGCCGGAAAGGGATTAGGGAAATTCATGTACCGTCATGTTCTCGAATACTTCAGGAAAGAAGGTCTCAACGTGGCATTTGTTGAAACAGGTCTTGACGACCCCCATATTCCTGCAAGGAAAGCTTACGAGGCAGTTGGTTTTGATAGAAGTGCCCCTGTCATATTCTATTGGCAAGATTTGAGAAAGAATAATCCTGGTTCTCGATCTGATGAATGACTATGACTGTCAATCTGACCAGCTAGATATGATATGAGCTAACGAATTCTTCAATTATTTCAGCGACTATTGAAGCTGCCTTTGTATTGAGATGTAGATAGTCGATGTGTAGCTGAAAACCTACCTCTCTACCAATAGTGTCCCAATCCTTTCTCAGAATATATCGCTTGAAGCAAGCAATGGTCATACCTATCTTAGTTCTCTCAAATGGATACTTGGGTTCTCCCTTGTGTTCTCTCAAATATGCTAACATTCGCTCATGAAGTGGAAGGTATGCCACATCAGTCACATTTGCTACTTCTTGAATGGTCTTGATGTAATCTGAACTTATTCTGAAAGCAGGATGGTCAAGAGCTTCTCCAATTGGTGGAATTGATATCAATGCTATATCCGCAGATGTCTCGCTCTGCAATCTTGTCACTATCCCTTGGAGGCACTCACGATACCATAGGTCATTGGGCATCTTAGGAAGATTCATTCTTTTCATATACTCTTCAGCCACCCCCTTGGATGTTGCTGCATTCGCATCATTAGTACCAATCATTATTGTAACATAATCCGGCTCACAAGCGATGATCTCATCCACGCGCTGAAGTAGATTCCATGCCAGGTGTGAATTAACTCCCGCATTGACAAGAGAGTATTGTTTTTTGTCTAAATGTTCTTCAAGAATGGGAACATAGCTCGCTCCAATCTGTCCATGTGTGATGCTATCGCCAGCAAGAACGACTACCTTCTTTCCAATCGGTATGTCATATTTTCCTGGTCTATTCTTCGGAAGTTTTTCCATCTGCCAGAATAAATAGACAAGTATGAAACAGGCTGCTGAAACCACAATGACGAATCCAATTAGGATAGTTTCCATGTGCTAGACGTAGGTCTCCGTATGATATGAGTGTGATTATTCTGTATGAATCACTCTCTGGCATAATATCTATCGTCTTCTGGAGTTCTCTTTCTTGAAATCAAGACACGTTGCATAAGTAGACGAAGCCCCTCATCCAATTCCCTTTCAAGTTCCTTTGATGTCTTATTCTTCCATCCCTTTTCCCCTTGCTCTTTCAGGGATACAACGATATCTTGGAGATTACTTTTTGTGATTCCCTTATTGGACGCTCGCACGATTGCTTGAGCTATTGGGACAACCGAATCTGGAAGGGTCATAAGAATTGGTAGATTTGAGAGGCTTTCTTTTCTATCCGCAACAGAGTAAAACTTCGCATTATGTGGTTTCAGGCCCAGCTCAGCACCGCGTTGCCAGAAAATGAGATTACTCTCCTCCAACTTTGTGAGATGGTCATAGATGGTTGGTGCTTCAACATTTCGTATTGCAGCTAAATCTTTTGCTACAATTCCCCGTCCATTCTTGATCTCAAAATCCTCAATTGCCTGTAATGTTCCCATAAGGACTTTAGAATAAATGAGTGGGTTCTCCTTCTGTGAATATCCCGTTTGGCCCACTGATTGTTCAAGGGTCTCGACTCTCTGTTCCAAGCCTGCCAACACCGAATGAATTGACTTGAGCTGTCTCTCAATCCCCTTGAGAACCTTGCTCAACTCTGCATCATCTTTTCCATTGGCCATCGGATATTCCTCAAATCATACTGAATTTAATGTACTATTACCTCATGCATAATTCCATAAAGTTCTTACTGTTATAGTCAAATCCGCATCAGATATCATGTATCTAGACAATTCGCTCTTTTAGGTCATCAATGTAGGTTTGAATTTGCTGCACTATTGCTGGTAGATCTTGTGAGATGTCTGCAATCATCGCTGTGACAACATCGGAGATGTATGGTATTGTTGCTCCATATGATATGCCTGCTTCACCGAATTTCTGAGTCCAATGAGCTAGATAATCCCCAACTCTTGGATCTATTATTGAATCTTTATTAATAGGGACTTGATTCCAAAGAAGGAAGTCTTTGCGAACTGATCCAGAATCCAGATATCGTAGCTTTTTGTAAATTGTATCTATTAGAGAATACGTTGATTCCACTCCGTATCGAACAGGGCGCAGAGCGATGACTGATTTGTCACTGCACGACAGGTGATTGATTGCAGGTAATGTAATCCCGCTGGAATTATCAATCACAATTTTATCGAACCCCATTTTATCTCTAGCAACTTCAATACCCTCAAGAAGTCGTTTTAGATATCTGCCATGAGTTGCAACATCTGCTCGAATTATCTCCTCACCAAAGCTTGGCGGTGGGGCATAACTCACATACAGGTTAGGGAATATGGTCTCTGAAACAACTTCCTTTAGCTTCGCTTTTGCCTTCAGAAATTCAGGAAATGGTTTTGGATCTCCCTTCTTTGGGAAGAAGCTTTCAAGGCATGGAGCACCATAATCCCCATCAATAAGGAGCACTTTCTCTCCATCCTTACTAAACGAGTGGGCTAAAGCTACAGCAATCAAAGACTTGCCAGTTCCACCCTTGAAACTGTGAATAGTAATTGTTGTCATTGCGCGTCCCCTATCTAATTCAGGATATTATCACATTAAATGTTGTCGCTATTTTGCATATTGCACCATCTTTACAAGAGATTGCACTGGATGTGAAATCATGAAAGCTCCGATTCAAGACGAATGGCCAGAAGCTGCTTCTTTCTGCTGGGGATGCGGGAAGAACAACACGCATGGGCTTCAATTGAAGAGCTACTGGGAAGATGAGGAGACCGTTGCTACGTTCGTCCCTCAAGAGCATCATCTTGCATTTCCTGGGATCCTCAATGGCGGCATCATTTCCACAATTATCGATTGTCACGGCACAGGAACAGCAAATGCTGCTGCAAAAAAGATGGCAGGTTCAGATGATGATATCATGTATGTTACTGCCTCTCTCTCTGTGAAATTCAAGAGACCTACTCCACTCGACAAACCAGTGACACTAAGAGCTCGTGTTAAAGATGTTGAAGGGAATCGAATTACCGTCTCATGTTCTCTCTATTCAGGAGATACCCTCTGCGTAACTGGAGAGGTCGTTACAGTTGGGGTTGATCCCAATGTTTTCATCAAATGACTTACGAATTAGCAAATCCTTTTAGTCGTTGGTGTTCGTGTTTAGTTAGGGGTTTCATTTGGGGTTCGACGAAACAAGTGGAACTATATGCCCTCATTGTGGACATCGAGTTCCCTCTGGAAATTTGTACTGTGGAAGATGCGGTAGCAAGATAGGTGCATTACCGAGTTCGCATGGTATCGAAATAACTGGTAGTAGCAGTAGACAACCAAGACAGCAAATTCCACGTTACAATAGAAAGTTCTCACTATTTGAACGGATCACAAAACTACTTACATCTCCAGAAGAAGCCATGGAAGATATTAGTTTGGCTCCAGATTATGGAGGTGTTATTGCTCTATTTATCGTTTGGACAGTAATTAGCGTTGTTGGATTTATTACTGCTCTTCAGAAAATTCAGTTCACAGGACCGTATGCAAATCAGGTGTATAGTTTACTTTCAGCAACTGCTACAATCACTATAATAATAATTCCCATATTTTTAATCATCAGATGGTTGATTAAATCATACTTGATACGCCATGCTTGCGACAGCAATTTTTGGAACTTCGAAACAGCGGCTTCTGTGACTGGTTATGCATACTTGCCTAATGTTATCTTTGGCCTCATTGGAGTCATTGTAACCTGGATACTAGTCCCTTCGGTGGTAATTAGCACTGCTGATCTTGAACAAGCTCTAATACAAATGGAAACATTTTCCGCTCAGACATTGTGGATAACAGTCGGAATTAGTACCTTATTTTCATTTATTGCTCTATTTTGGAAATCATCTCTCGGCAGTCATGGAGCATATTTTGGCACACACAAGAATTGTGAGAAAGGAACAGCTTTTGGATACTTTATGGTGATAGGTCTTCTGGGGCTTATTATTGATCTGATTTCCAGTTTTCTCTGACATTATTAGTTTGAATTCGTTGATTTCTGAGGAACCAATTAGCATTAAATATAATATCAGAGGGATTTGGGTTCATGAGCAATCCAGATGACCATGACGAGTATGTAATGGAAGCCTTCGATTACTACTATGCTGACTATTTTGCAGAAGCAGAAGAGAAATTCAGAATTGCTATCAAGCACAATCCTGAAAATGCATTAGCCTGGCAAGGTTATCATAGAGCACTCGCAAGTCAAGGAAAGAATACTGAAGCTCGGAGTGCAATACAACGGTCTCTCGATCTTAATGAAAATGATGCCATATCATGGTTTACGTTAGCGATGTTTTTAGACGAACGAAAAATAGACACCCCTATAGCTATTTCTGCATACCATCGAGGTTTGAAACTTGATCCTTCTGAAGCTTCTATTTGGCGGAACCTATCAGTTCTCTATGCGAGAGTAGGAGATCTTGAGAATTCTGAAAGGGTCATCCGAACTGCATTGGAGATGTGGCCACGTAGTCCGGAATGTCTGGAAATTCTCGAATGGAACCTGAAACTACAGAATCGCATTGATGAAGCAACTACAGTCAAGGAAAAGATTGCAACTATTAATGCTGAAGAAAAACGTCAACAAGACGAATTAGACCATGAGATAGATGAAACCATTCGTGAGATTATGGGCTACGAACCTGATGATTTTGATGATGATGAAGACGAAGAGATACCCGAACCTGCGGAGTTGAACTACATCACCAAGATGTACGAAGAGGGACTGGAGGAGGAACAAAAAGATGAATCTGACCCGCGACCACTTACACCAAATCCTCCTCATAAGACTGACATATCTGGTTTCTATGGTGAAGATTCAGATGGAGAAGAATTTGGATTGGATCTGTTCGGTGATGATGATGAAGAATCCTCTAAGGATACATCCGAGTCTGAAGATGAAGACGATGGAATGGATGGGTTAGATGATCTTTTCTTCAGTGAATGAACTTCTCTTTGAATTGAGTTGGACAGCAAATTTCTAGTTGCCCTCGTGGAAAAGAAATAATAATGATAAGAAAGACAAAGGGTTCAATGACGAAATACTTCAAGAATTCAAGAATGATACAGCTATTCTCCGAACTTGAGATAGAGGTGACCAAGGAGAATAGGGACATGGTCGATGAAGTAATTCATGACATGCTCAGTGTAGATTATCCAAATGGTGCAGCTGCCTGGAAGATGGTTCGCAAGAAACTTGATAGTGATGATGCTGAGGGATTCAAGCAAAGACTCAAGGCTGCACTTGACAGACTGGATTTGTAAAGTTGTATTTCAAACGTACTTTGGTAAGGTTTCCAATAATTGTTCAATACTGTAAACTATCTCTCCTCGTGCTTCGATAGCTCCAAGAACATATTGATTCTTGTACATTCTCCCAGCTCCCTTTCTTCTGCTTCTGATATCAGTATAGAGTCCGATTACTGGAATATTGGAACCGAAGGCAACTCCTATCTCACAAGCCACTCCACTATCGATGGGAAATTGATCGAGACAGGCTACAACCGCATCACATGATTGAAGCTCCTCGGTATCTACTTTGAATATCTCCTCGTTAGTGGGGTCTGCATCACCACTGAATGCTTCTTGCGGTAGGAAGACTGTGTATCCCGCTGCCCGAACTCTAGCGACCTCTACTTCATTGAATCTTCTATCAGCATCTGAGAAGAGGGCATTTGCCCAGTATAGTTTCTTTCCCAATTGAAATACCATCCAAACCATATAGTATGACTATCTCTCTTATTTTTGGTGTGGTTAGTATCTGTGGATAATATCATCCTCCCAGAATTAGACGGGCAATCAAGTTGAATAGTGCAATGTAGAAGTTTCCTTCAGGAGGCGCAACGAATGCTAAGGATGCGTGGAAGTATGGACGAAGAACCCATGCTAGTTGAGTTCCGACGAAGGCAAGCACAGCACTTCCAATCATCATCGCTGGTACCCATTTCTTGTTCTCCCCATGAATTCTATTGAATCCATTCAATAGATAGGTCACTGCAGTCAAACCAGAGATAGCGAAAAATAGAACATTCAACAAGACAGTGAAACCGTATGCGGCAAATGTCCTTTCAGGGGTTGTCAATGTGAAAAATAGAGTGACTGGAAGAAATGCTATCATCATCACTGACATTACCGTCACACTAATTGTGAATAAGACAGCCATCTGTTTGAGGCTGAGTTCT
>SDNZ01000016.1 GCA_004524565.1 Candidatus Thorarchaeota archaeon | reverse complement strand
GGGAGAAATTTCTTCATTGATTCAGGTACAATTGCATTCCAGAAGATTGAAACTCCATTCCATTGATCCTTTTCACCGAGGCCAATATTGTAAGAGTCTAATTTTGCCTTTGCAACCTCTAGATTGTATAATACCCCGATTCTACAATTGAGACATTGATTGAATTCCAGACCATCACCACTTGGTTTCACATAGGCAATACCATTCTTCTCGATATTATCGTCATTACAATGAACACACAGATTCATGCCCCAGCGAACCTCTTGATGTTCACTAAAGGGACCATCCATAAATCGTTTCACCGCACCATCAAAAGCGGATTTCACAGATTCAGGACTCTCAGAATCCATCTTTGTCCGTATAGCTTTCCAAACTTCTAGCAGATCTTGCCAAAGGACTTGGACTACCATATCTGCCAATTTGTCCATTGTTCTTTCTTCAAGAGAACTCATACACATTTTCCCCAGTCAGATGTCTAGGTAATCTCATGAAGCATGCAACAATTAAATCTTGGTCGGACCTATTCAATGGTCAATTAGGTCTAGCCTAAGCTTTTTAACTAAGGTTCAACGAGAAGAAATAGAGACCCTACAGGTGAGAATGGATGGATTGCCAAATTAGATAGCAAGGTTTGTCTAGTACCTAGTCTTGACCATTCATGGTTCTCGTTTGGTTGCAAGGGTCGACAATCATTTTCTGAGTATCAATCACTAACACATCGTGAGAGGTCACTAAAATGAGCCAGTTGCCAAAACGATACGATCCACTGGTTGTGGAGAAAGAGGTCCTCGATTTCTGGAAGAAAGAGAAGGTCTATGATAAGACCATAGAACTGAGAAGTTCTGGGCCAAAATGGAATTTTCTGGAAGGCCCACCTACAACAAATGGCTTCATGCATGTTGGTCATGCACGTGGTCGTGCAATGAAGGATACACAAATCAGGTACATGACTATGCGAGGTTATGATGTATGGAGACGTGGGGGTTGGGATATGCAGGGATTGCCAGTCGAACTTGAAGTTGAGAAGAAAGAAGGTATCGCGGAAAAGGGGCTCATTGGTTCGGACGTTGGCATGGATGTCTTTGTGCAGAAGTGTAAGGATCTAGTGGACTTCTATCTCGAACGATGGGTGGATGATTCAGTAAGGCTCGGTCTCTGGTTGGACTATCCTAATGCATACCAAACACGAAAGGACGATTATATAGAACATGTCTGGCATTTCCTCAAACTGGCAAATGAGAAAGGACTCCTAGGTAGAGGTTATCGTGTTAATCCTACATGTCCGAGGTGTGTAACTGCACTCTCGGGTCATGAGGTCTCTCAAGGATATGCGACAAAAGTAGACCCATCAATATACGTGAAGTTCGAATTAGTAGATAGAGAGAACGAATATCTTGTCATATGGACAACAACTCCGTTTACACTCATATCAAACGAAATGGTTTCGGTACATCCAAAGTATAAGTATGTCAAACTAGATGTTGGTGGGGAGTTCTGGTGGGTGGTTGAAGATCTAGTTGAAACAGTAATGGAGAAAGCAAAGGTCGAATCATATAGCAAAGTAGAGTTCTTAACAGGTAAGAAGATGCTTGGTTGGAAATATAAGCATCCCTTCCATGATGAAGTCCCATTCCATCAAGAGCACGACGAAAAATACATGCATGCAGTCGTTACTGGAAAACATGTTACAGTTGAGGATGGTACAGGACTTGTGCATACAGCACCAGGTTTCGGACCCGATGACTTTGAAATGGGAAAAGAATACAATGTCCCAATATTAGCACCTGTTGATACTACTGGCAAATTCACAGCGGAGGTGCCAATGTTTGAAGGAAAGATGGTTTTTGATACCAATGATGAGGTGCCAAGGTTACTCAAAGAGAAGGGTCTCTTGGTCCATGAAGAAACAATATCTCATGAGTATCCACACTGTTGGCGCTGTGATACACCACTCATATATCTAGCAGACAAAACACAATGGTTCCTTAAGATGACAGGAGTCAGGGATAATCTTGTTAAGGCAAACGATGACGTTGATTGGACACCTGACTGGGCAGGTGCTGGAAGATTTGGAGACTGGTTAGCCAATGCAGATGATTGGTGTATTTCCAGATCACGAGTCTGGGGATCTCCGCTACCTGTCTGGGTATGTGATAACTGTCAATCAGAGGTCGTTATAGGTTCGAGGAAGGAACTCAAAGAAAGAGCAATCAAGTTCCCAGATGATTTCGAGATGCATAGACCTTGGGTCGATGAGGTAGTTCTCAAATGTGAGAAATGCGAAGGAGAGATGCATCGAGAGCAGTTCGTTACAGATTGTTGGCTTGACTCAGGCATGGCACATACTGCAAGTGTTGATTACTTGAAGGATCCAAGTCTCTTCAATTCACTCTTTCCATATGATTTCATCACAGAAGCAGTAGATCAATCTCGAGGCTGGTTCTATAGTCTACTTTACACTTCAGTTGTGATGCACAGGAGAGCTCCGTTCAAAGACTGTGTAAGCCAAGAACATGTTCTTGATGAAGATGGAGGTAAAATGAGCAAATCTCGCGGTAATGTTGTATGGGCAAAAGATGCTCTGGAAACAATAGGTGCAGATCCATTCAGAATATTCATGCTCACTAGAGCTGCATCATGGTCAAGAATGAATCATAGTCAGAAGGAGATAGACCTCACGAGAAAGAAACTCGATGTTCTCTGGAATGTAGTTCTCTTCTCTGAAACTTATATGGAATTGGATAAGTTCAAGTTCGATAATAAGAGAATGATGAAATTCCTCCCGAAAGCCAACCTAGAGGATAAATGGTTACTCTCTCGTCTGCAGAGTGTTTTGAAAGAATATCATGAACAGATGGACAAATATCTCTGGCATCACGCAGGCCGTATACTGTTAGAATTCATATCAGAGGACCTCAGTAGAGTATACTTACCATTGGTGAAGAAACGTGTCTGGTTAGATAGCGAAGATCCCAAGAAGGTAATGGCATACGATGTCATGTACTATACTCTACAGACTTTCATGAGAATACTCAATCCATTTACCCCATTCCTGAGTGAGAAGATACACAAAGATTTCCTTGTGCGATTTGCAGAGGGGCAACCGGAATCGGTTAATTTGACAGACATGCCAATGCCGGTCGATAATCTGTTAGATAAAGAGATGGAAGCGACATTTGACGTGCTGCAGGAACTAAGAACTGCCTCAAGTCATGCAAGAAACAAGAGAGGGGTTAAACTACGACACCCTGTTGCAAAGGTGACTCTGATAGCCCAGGATAAGGATACTAGAAAGAGAGCAGAGAGTCTCAAGGATCTCCTCCTTGATGACTTGAATACTAGGGACTTTGAATCTCTCTTGACCGATGTAATGGCAGAGTTCACACAACTCTCAGTGAAACCTAATTACAAGACACTTGGTCCTAAATACAAGGACATGATGAAAGATATAGTTGCTCAACTTCAGAAAGAAGATGCGGTCAAACTACGAACAAATCTTGAAACTGGTAAAGCTATAATGCAAGTCAGAGGTAAGAAAGTAGAGCTTGCAGAAGGAGATGTTGAATTCGAAGAGAGCTTACCAGAACATCTTAGCTATGCAGATTGCAAAATAGGCAAAGTGTATGTAGATGTTACAAGAACAAAGGAGCTTGAAGCAGAGGGGCTCGTTAGGGATGTAACTAGACGGGTTCAGGTTATGAGGAAAGAAATGGATCTTAAGGTTGAACAATCCATAGATATAGCTCTTCACTTCTCTGACGAGGAATCAGTGGAATTGGCAAAGATGTTCGAGAATCATCTCAAGAATGAAACAAGAGCACGACACCTAGACCTAGCAGGACCTGATAGAGAACCTGCTTGGAAGAAATATTCCTATGTTAAAGAATGGGAAATAGATGATCTGAAGCTCAAAGTCGGTATGACATCTACAGGTTAAATTGGACTCTTCTCTCTACTCAATACTTCAAGCAAGGTGTGGAAAACCACAGCATTTTCCCGTATAGATGATAGTGAAACCCATTCATTAGCACCATGAAGATTATCCCCTTCGGGACCAAAATCGAAAAGGTCGGCACCTTGACCTGCAAAGTACCGTGAGTCAGACCCACCAAATCCTTCAATGAGTTTGTAAGTAACTCCTTCTTTCTCAAGAGCCCATCTCATAGCTTTAATCAATCGAGAGCCTGGGTCAGATTCTACGTATCCGACACCATCGACCACTTTTAGTGAGAATATATCTAGATGACCTCGAACAGCATCCTCTATTGATTTCTTCACAGATTCACCGTCATTGGTCATTGCACGAATATCGAAGTAGAATGTCCACAAATCTTCTTCTTTTGACAGAAGATTGGGAGAGATTATCTTTCCTTTGTCTGAGTGTTTCGTAGGAAATGCCGCCTGTGAGATTGCCAGCAAGAGTCGCATAGCATCAGTTAGATTCTTGTCATATGATAGTTCGGAACTAGAAGATTCGGGGTGAATCACATCCATCTCGACCCATCCAGGAACGACATTAGACTTGACAAATCCACCTCTTACGTCTGCAACAACGGTTTCGGGATTTTGGTCCAGATATTTAGAGGCTGTGAGCATAGCGTGACGATCTACGCCAGGACGCATGTACGCACTGTGCCTTGAGTCCGTCCCATATGCATCAGTTTCAAATCTGATTTTTTCAGCCTTACCCTTAATCTTTGAATGCTTCTCCTTTATTTTGAGAGTTGCAGGTAGTATGTTCCGTCGTCTGTGTATAATCTGCTGATGAATTCCATCTGCTACAACAACATAATTCGGGAAGAGACCTTGCTTTATCAGCCAGTCCTTCAACATCTTTGCTCCGTGACGCCCACCAATCTCTTCATCTCCTGTAGCCGCAATCATGACAGTACAGGGAAGATCTGTTTCAGCTAGTTTCTCAGCTAGTAATAATAATGTTGCAACGTTTCCTTTATCATCGCAAGTCCCACGACCATATGCAGTATCTCCCTCAACCTTGAGTAGAAGGGGTTCTGTTTTCCATCCATCTCCAAAGGGTACAACATCATAATGAGCGATAAAGAGAATCTTGAAAGCCCCTTGACCTCGCCTACCAAACGCAGAATAGTATCCTTCTTCCTCTAAAAGTTCAGTACGAAATCCATACTCACTTAGAATACTGTTGATGAACTCGGGACATTCCTTTCCAGGTTTATTTTCAGGCCCGTTATTCCGTGTATCAAAGGATACTAATTTTGCCAGAACATCGACTAGGTCAATTGTCATAATATGTCATTGTGTGAAAAACAATTGTGAGTCAAAAGTCTATCCAAAATAGAAAGAAGTTGAAAAAGAGTAAGAGCAGGGGTGCTCCAAAGAACAACCCCTGTTATAGCAGTATGTAACTATGTTCTCTTGTAGATCCAACGGTTCCATGAACCAAGGTTAGGCATTTCCTCTGGCATGCCCTTACGCTTCCTAATCTCAAGAATAATTTCTTCTTGTAGACTGGAAGGCACACCTTCGAAACCACGGAACTGATAGCCAAAGAAGCTACGACCAGCAGTGGCACTACGAAACTCATCAGCAATACCAATTGTTTCTGCAGTGGGGAGTGTTCCCTTCACTGTGACATTTTCCTCTTCACCCTCAATTGTGATGATTTGTCCACGGTGACCCGTAAGGACTTTGATCACTTGACCCTGGGTATCTGTTGGAGTCTTGATGTCTGCATTTAGTACTGGCTCATAGAGACCAGGTTTTCCAGTGAGGAAACCCATGTTCAGACCAGCACTAACCATGGTGGTTACTTCGTTGTATCCAGTGTGTGCAGGGTCATTGTGGACTGTAGCATCAGTCAATATGACCTTTACACCCATAACTGGTTCCTTAGCTATTGGACCTTGGTCTACAAACTCACGGAATGTTGTCTGGAGATATGAGAAGATACGGTCGAATCTCTGAACACCACTCATTGCATCAACAAGCATGCATGACTCATAGATATCCAGAATTTTCCGTGCTTCCTTTGCATCCCAACCAGCTTCGTCTCGGAGGATGGCTCCTCGGTCACGAGGCTGTTGATCCATTGTAATCTTCTTCTTCTTGATCAACTCGACTGTCTTCGCATCAAGAGGTTCAAGAATCATCCGAATCCTGTTATGACCGTTCGGTGACTTTGTGTGGAATTCGTCGCCACGCTCAGTCATCTTCTCACGGTAAACAATGATTGGCTCAGACACGTGTATCTTGACCTGTTCATTGATTCGTTTTGTGAGGATTTCAATCTGCAAGGGGTCAATTCCATCTAATCGGTATTCACCAGATTCCTTGTCATGCACAAATCGAGCTGTAGGATCTGCCATAATCCACACTGATACAACATCACCAAGTTTGGCCACGTCTTGTGGGTCAACTGGTCTGATACTTCTACTGACTACGGGTTCGCTAACATATTCAATAGCCTCGAAGCCAGCCATCTCAGAACCAGGTCCTACAAAGGACTCACCGCTCGGACACATGAAACCGAATACGGAAAAGAGATTCCCTGCGGGTACTGCATCCATATCAAGAATATCAGTAATCTCTTGGACGCCTAGTCGCTTCACCTTTGCATTCTGTCTCATATTAACAAGCCGAATCTCAGCACCGTTCTTGATTGTGCCAGAGAATACTCGACCAATTAGCGTAGGTCTCTTACTTTTTGGATCAATGAATATTTTTGTAATCATTCCAAGAAGTGGACCTTTAGGATCACAGTTGAGAAGCGCTTTTCCTTCCTCACTCTCTAAGTCGCCTTTCCAAATTCGTGGAATCTTGTACTTCTGAGCATCTCGTGGATTGGGAAGGTGCTTAACAATCATCTCAAGGAGGGCCTCATCGAGTGGCAGATTATCCCTAAGCCATCTCTCGTCACCCTCATTGTACTTCTCGAAGACAACTGTGGGTTTGATATCTCTCTTCTCAAGGGTCTTCATTGTAAAAGCCCAACCAGTCTTGGCACTACCGATTGCCACACTTCCTTCCTGGAAGCTGACCAACCAGTCTTTTACCATCTCTGGGGGAGCAACTTTCTTAATCAAAGCATTGACCTTTGAAATGATGATATCAATTCGCTCGTACACTTTTGCAGGGGGTAGTTTCAGCTCGTTGATGAGTCGATCAACCTTGTTGATGAACAAAACAGGTTTGCAAGCTTCTGCGCCTACTGCAAGACGAATATTTGTCTCGGTCTGAGTCATCATTCCTTCTAGTGCATCAACAAGTATCACAGCCCCATCAGAGGCACGTAGTGCACGGGAAACCTCACCAGTGAATGAGAGGTGTCCAGGTGTGTCAGATAGCTGAACAAGGTACTCCTCATTATCAACTTTGAAGTTTAGCAGAACGACAGAAGTGAAGATAGTGATACCTCGCTCCTGTTCTTCATCATCACTGTCAGTCATCAATGCTTGACCTGCAGCAGCGTCACTCATCAGACCAGCACGACGCATCAGATAGTCGGTGGTCGTAGTTTTTCCATGGTCGATGTGAGCACTGATTGATATAATTCGTTTATGCTCGTAATCGTCTGAAAGGATGAGCCTCTTGATTGCTTCGGGCTCTTTAATCTTAACCATCAGGTTGTCTCCTAGTTACTAGTTTATTTTTGTTCGCTCGCATTTTTGTATCATAGCATCTCCCCAACAGTAATTGTACGCGAGAGAACTCGTCGGGGTCACCGGAGGCCTTACCGGTGGCTTGAGCGACCTCGCGAATGGATGATTAAAAGTATTTCGTCAGGGATGTATTTACAGACTGATACGATATTAGGCCTGATATTACTATTATTTTCAGCGACCCTGTGGGCAACTAGAAGCCTCAATAGTGAATTCCAACATTTAGTATAATCAATATATCACTTGCTGGCAATGACAACCATTCTCTCGGAATCAGATGAGTACTGCATGCGTGGTAGCTTATTCTGTCCGTAGAAATCTATCTTTTTGAAACCAGCCTCTTCGAGCATTGCCCGAATCTCAAGTGCAGTGTACATCCGTATATCATTGTTTGAAACAGCATCTTCATCCATGAGAACTATCCGATCATTAGCAGTGTCAATGAAGGTTGCTGGTCGACCACGAAGAACACCGGCAGGAGCATCGAGGAGATGTGGTTCAATAAGTAAAATTCCACCTTCAAGAGTTGTCCACGTCTTCACGAACTTTGGTAAATTGTATGGATTCATGAGGTCCAGAAGAAGGCAACCTTTTGGTTTCAATGCTTTGTACGTATCTCTGAGTACTTGTTTATTCTCATCATGGTTGAAGAAACCGAAACTATGACTCAAAAGAACCGCCGCCTTGAATTGGTTCTCAAAGGACATCTTCAACATATCCCCTGTGTAGAAATTCACTGATACATTGCGATTCACGGCAGATTCCTTAGCATATTCAATTAACCGACTAGAAATATCAAAAGCTGTTACATTTACTCCTTGTAGGGCGAATTCTACTGACTGGTCTCCAGCGCCGCAAGCTATATCCAGAAGGTCACCGCCCTTTTTCAGACCAAGAACTTCAATGCAGAATTTGACGACCATAGTATCATAATACTGAATGCCTTGGAGTGATCTTCTGTGTTTCACTCTGAAGATATCAGCCCAAAATTCATTCCAGCCCAATTCTACTTGTTCCATACAAGTCACGCTCCCACTCAAGATTACTAGCCTATGATATGAAGCTTGTTATAATGTAAAAAGAGAAGAAAGGGATGCTGGAGAAGCACCCCAATCGAGAGATTTAGAGAGTTATTTCTCCTGAAGTATGATAGGGATTACATGCTGTAGTGTAGCTGACATTATCATCAATTTCATTGATGTATGCTGATTCAGCAGCTCCAATGATCTCATCATTGAAGAACACATAGCCCTTGACATCGTAGCATGCTTCAGCATAGTAAAGAAAGTGATAGGTCCAACCACCGCAGTATTCGATTTCACTGTTCCAGCTAACTCCTGTTGGTTGACAAGCAGTGCTGATATACACTGGAAAAGAGAGACCCAGGGAGAGTATCTCAGCACTAAAACCACCAATATAACAAGAACGCATGAAGATGAAAAGCTGTGAGGCATCCATACCATCAAGTAAACCAGCTAGCTCATCATCACAAAACATGCCAGTTGTTTTTCCCCCCAAAAAATAAGGGTAGATCATAGAATGTTGTCTGAGAAATTACGGTTCAAGAAAGAGAAAATGGAGAGGGAACGCCCCTGTAATTCTCCGCCGGGAGGACGCAGACTCAGTAACAGGAAACTCAGAATGAGCCTAATTGGCGATTCCGTTCTCCGACATAGAATTGAATAGCTTACCTTATAAATTGATAGGTTCTAGCCTAAATTCTACAACTTGACGTATTAGCGCGTAGTCGGTCGATTTATTGGACTTACCTTTACAGCCACTGGAAAAAGCCTAATTCTGAGCATATTTACGTATAATTCATGCCAGACCGGTAAAAGTAGTTCCAAAAAGCGGAAGGGGGATACTCAAAACCTAATTCGGTTCTTGTATTTCACATTCTGATAAGAAGAAGTGGTAGCCCCGCCAGGACTCGAACCTAGGTCTAAGGGAGATCCCATCGTAGAGCGCTGGAAGCTCAACGAACTCCAGAACCCTCTATGCTGGACCGCTACACCACGGGGCTATTTTGTGGTATGAACCGTGTCGGGAAACAAGCCTAGCGGTTTTTCATCTTTTCGGTTGTCATCAATTCGCCTTCTTTATTAGAGACTTCGACATGCATCACCAGAGGATACAATGCCATTCTGGTCTGAATTTTCACATACAAACTTCCAGCAAGCTGCTGGAAAAACAGAGGTCGTGGTGATGGTCACAGGGGCGTTAGAAGCTCATGGCACACATCTACCATTGGCAACAGATTCGTACCTTCCAACATACCTTGCAGAGAAGGTAGCCGAGAAGACCAATGCTTTTGTCTTGCCAACCATACCGTTTGGTGATAGTTGGGATTTCAACAACTTCGCAGGAACTATCTCCGTAGATCCAAAGGTCTTGATGGAGTTTTACGTTTCCATCATGAAAGGTGTGTTCAAACATAGATTTCGGTACTTGGTTGTATTGAACGGTCATGGGGGAAATGTACCTGCACTAAAGATGGCAGCAAAATCTGCAACTGAAAAAGGAGAGCATGTAGTAATCATTGTCAATTGGTGGAGAGATTTGGCAGAGAGTGCCCGTAAGATTGTAGAGGAAACTCCAGGAGGTCATGCTGCAGAAGATGAGACCTCTGAAGTAATGCATGTGCGACCAGACTTGGTCGATATGGCAAAAGCAGTTTCACACAGAGTTGTGTCAAAGTTCGATATCATCTCAGGAAGTTACAGAGATGAACTTCTGCCATCAGCGATGTATGGGGATCCCCGAAAAGCAACGCCAGAAAAAGGTCAACTGATTATGGAACAAGCTGAAGAGGAATTGATTGCGTTGATTGAACAGCTTCAGCAGGGAAAACTCCCGCTAACTCGTGAATAATTAGATACCAATCTTGAAGATGAGTGAATCACGTAGAACACGTTGGAACATTCTGAGTAGATTCTTTCCTTCAGTAGCAATGGTTGCAAAAACAGGATACCCCTCCAGATCCAACATCTGAACCATATAATCAACAGGAAGTGCATTAGGTAGGTCTCTCTTGTTCAATGAAACAACAATTGGAAGAGTTGCCATTCTATCTGTACCTAGTGCAATCCGAAGTTCTTGAATAGATGCCAAGTTTTCATTCATCTGCTCTGGAGTGGAATCAGCCATGAATATGATGCCATCACAGTCACGGAGTACTTTGATCCTACTGCTCGCATGCCTTCGTTGCCCGGCAACGGTGAAGACATCAAAGACCATATTCTCGCTTGCGGTAACAGGTACGAAATCAAAGAATGTAGTCCTACCAAGTTCATCAGATATTTCGACAAGCTTTCCTTTTGACAGAGACCTGATATTACCAAATAGCCAGCGAAGAGCAGTTGTCTTGCCTGAGAGAGAGGGACCATAGAATACTATCTTGATATGGACTCTACCTTCCTCATCACGTTTCAAGACCTTGCCAGGTACAATCTCCGCTGCGGTTTGAGGAGAGATTCGTGCCTTTCTTGCCAGATCCGCAGTCACTACAGGATCAAAATCCACTCGCTGAGGAGTTGGGAATCGTTCTATGACGGGAGCTCTTCCCGGGGTAATTTCTGAAAAATGAGTTTTAGTTTCTACTTCCGCTTTATCAGAGGTTTCTGGTTCAGTCATAGGAGTTACAGTATCGACTGTTTCTTTGACTTCAACTGGTTCTTCATCCGGTTTCTTCTTTGACCGGCCTTTTAGCCTCCTGAACACTGACAAATCTCGCTCCAACCATTACGACTGCGATACTAGTCTTAAATCTTCGCTAGATTTAGTCCGCAGTGACCTTTATCTGTAACTTGACATGTTTTTTGAATATCATGACCGCTCTTATCGACCCGGACTTCATTTCGGAGATGTGGCCTACTCTGAAAGACATGACGTACCTAAATAATGCTGCAACGGGGATACCCCCAGTTGCGACAATCGATGCCATGAAGAAATACTTGGATGGTAGAGTCCGAGCAGCTGGATCTTTCAAGGAGACCTTGAGTAATATCAAAGCGATAAGATTACACTTGGCAGAACTACTGGGAGGAGACTACAGTCAATACGCCCTCACACCCAGCACTAGCTCCGGCATCAATTCATTCGCCCATAGCATTGAGTATCCAGAGGGATCCAATGTGGTCTTATGTGATCTTGAGTTCCCTGCAAACTATGTCCCCTGGCAAAATGTAAAGAAATTGTACGGGGCAGAATTGAGGGTCGTCAAATCAATAAATGGTGGAGTCCCAATTGAGCGATTTGCTGAAGCCATAGATGAGAATACTCGTGTAGTTGCAATTAGCCAGATTCAGTTTGGAAGCGGATTTCGGGTGGATCTAGGTGCTCTTGAGAAAATGACTCATGATAATGATGCACTCTTGTCTGTTGACATTATTCAAGCTGCAGGATGTTTCGATACTGATCTTTCCAAGTTGAAAATCGATTTCGCAACAGGGCAGGCAGCTAAATGGATGTTGGGACCCATTGGCGCTGGATACCTCTATGTTAGAAAATCGGTCATGGAGGAGCTGTATCCCAGATTTCTCGGTTGGTGGGGTGTTGAGCAATTACAAGAATTCGGGTACTTCGATAGAGTACCTCTTGCTGATGCAAGAATGTTCCAGGTCGGGTCACCTGCGATGATCGCATACGTAGGTCTCTTGGAATCATTGAAGGTTCTTCTGCAAATTCCAGCTCAGAATCGAGAGCGTGCCGCCGTGATGACAGCAGATTATCTCAGGAAGAGATTATCCGAAATTGACATTCCGTTCTTTGATTTTGGCCCTAACAATAACTCTGCAACAGTATCATGTCAACCTCCAGATGTAGAGAAATTAAATGAGAAACTGCAAGAGAACAATATCCACTGTTCGGTGAGAAATGGAAGGCTAAGAGTGTCACCTCACTTCTACAATTCCAATGAAGAAGTAGATAGACTATTGGAGTACTTTGGGTGATACATTTGTTTGATAAAATCGCAGATTCCATCTATTTTCTTGTGAGTCGATCCTTCGACTCCAATATCACATTCATACAATCAGGAGACTATCATGTTCTTGTTGATGCGGGAACAGGAATGAACTACCATGCATTGGATAAAGATCTCCAAGGTCTTGGTTCTTCGCTTTCTCAACTAACCGACATAGTTCTGACTCATAGCCACATCGACCATATTGGCGGCGTTATCCCGATAGTAGAATCAGGAAACCCAAAGATACACCTTCACAAAGCTGAGGGAGAACCAATTAACGAAGGCAACATGAGCCAAACACTATCAGATACGTTTGGTGTCGACTTACCACCATTGAAAATCGAGGGACTCCTTGAAGAGGGATCTATTCTGGAATTTGGAGATATCACAATGCAAGTGTATCACACTCCAGGTCATTCGCTCGGAAGTATTTGTTTGGATATCCTCGAAACAGGAATTCTCATCACGGGAGACACTCTATTTCCAGGTGGTAGTTTTGGCAGAACAGATTTCCCAACGGGAGATGAAAGAGCCTTAGTTGAATCACTCAGAAGGATATCAGAGATGACTTTTGAGATTGGTCTTCCAGGTCATATGAATGCGATGAAATTCAATGCAAAGAAATCAGCACTTGCATCATATCAAATGGCCAAGTCTATGTTCAGGTTGTAGTAACTGTATCGACTAGTTCCTTGACCTTGAGTGGTTTGTGAGTAACCACTGCAGTAGTATCTTCAAGGTACTTCGATTCAATTGCCTTGATCAAAGCATAAACAGATTCGTTTGATGGTGTTTCAATTCCAAGCTCTTTACCTAGTCTGATAATCTCACCAGTTATCGAGTCAATCTCAGTTCTCTTCCCTGCTTGGATATCTTGAAGCATAGAGTTGACATTATCACCAGTGGCTTTAGCAGTTCCCAATGCATACCGAACAGGATCCTCTGTAGTTAATTCAATTCCAAGAGCCTTTACAATTGCGACTGCTTCCTCTACCAGCTTGATGACAAGCCCACGAAGTTGTGGATTACTATAGACCTCGCCATTCTTGAAACCAGTCAGAGCTCCAACGGGATTTATACCACAATTGACGAGGGTTTTAGTCCAAACAACACCTTCGATATTATCACTGGCACGAACATCAAATCCACATTTTTTAAGCATGTCAGTCATTTTCAAAACATAATCATAATTCTCTGGATACCGTGAGCCAAGCTCGGTAAGACCACAACCAGTAGCATCTACAATACCAGGTGCAATCCTGAGCGCACCCATACAAGTTGTTGCTCGGAGTACTTTGGTTGTATTCAGCTCTTCTGCAACCCGCTCTTCAGTCCCGAGACCATTCTGAATCAACATGACATAGGCGCCTTTGTCAATCAGGTGTTTCGCTGTTTTGATAGCTGGAATAGTATCGTAAGTCTTAGTGGTCAAGAGAATGAGGTCTGCTTCATCTATTTCAGAAGCGTCTTCGACAGCATTGAGATGGAATGTGTGCTCACCCATTATTCCTTGGATACGTAATCCAAGTGTTGAAATGGCTGCAACGTGAGGATTACGTCCAACTAGAACTACTTCATTGCCTTCTATAGTGCTTAGAAAAGCTCCGTAAAGACTTCCTATGGACCCAGACCCAACAACGACTATTTTCATTATGCTTCCGCTCCTGATTGTCTTTTCTGACGAAGTGGCCCGATATCTTGTGATAGTTCGCCTAATCGGGTTCTCATCAGCTCCATCGAATCAGCTAGATTCTGTTCATTGTCAAAATTCTCCACCATCTTAAGCAATTCATCACGTGGAGTGTCTTTTAGTTCTCGTGCATATTCAACCATCAATGACATGCATCGAACGATATTGTCAACAATTGTAACATCTGCATAGACTGCAGTTCTACTCATCGGATTAAGATCGATTGTAATGACGTACTTACCAATTGCCTTGAGAGCCTCAGTTCGATCTCCATCTTCCAGTGGTACAAGTACTACGTCAGCTGACCCAATACCATCAGGGTCAACCTTACGACGATTACTCTTCAACTCAGGGATAGTTTCAGAAGGCCGATCATGGGTTCCAAGAACCTCTTTTGCCCCTGCAGACCTTAATGCTCCAAGTATCGCATCCTCTCGTTCTTTACGATAGTAGAATAGATTGATTTCTAGGGGAGCCCCTGTTAATTCGGATAATTGAACGGTTTCTTCGGGCACTAAGGCACAGACATTACCGTTAACACTGATGACTGGATGATTAGCAGTTAGCATGGCGGCTACTGCAACCATTGCTGCCTGCCTAGCAATATCATTTGTTTTCTCACCAATGAGATAGTCAAAGGCCTCACCACGACCATGTGCAAGAAGTCCGGCTGTAGCAACCTCATGTCGTGTATGTCCTTCGATTATCTTTTCTCGTGTTTCCAACGAAACCTTTCGAGGATGATTATCTGGTATCTCTATCTTTACCATGACACCAACCTCCCACCTTCTTTTGAAATAGAGGTGACTTGAATCTGAGAAGTAGTCCAATATTTTGTGAGTATGTTAATTGCTATTTGTGACTGATTATCGTTACAAAAACAAAAGACAGAATCGCCTAGCATGACCATGCTCGATTGGTCTAATCCCGAATTATCTAGATCCTTCAGTGCTGCATCTATACGTTTCGTAGATAGACCGATATATCCCGTAAATTCTCTTGAACATGAGATGAAAGTTTCAAGAGAGGGATCATGTATAATCCGAGATACCAAAGCATCGCCAATTGAATTGATTTTAGCACGATTATCAGGATTGGTCAACACATCACGAGTTTTCAATCCCGTTGCACCAGCTAAGACTACCTTCTGTGTTTCATCAGGTATATTCACGACTTTGCCTATTCCAGGTCCTCCAGGGTGAGTTCGAATTTCTATACCCCCAATAGTTTGAGCAATGACATCACCTAGACCTGTGCGATTCTCAATCTCTGCACAATGAGCATGTTCTGCGGCTGCAGATTTACTTAGGGTAGGATCAAGAAGGTGGCCGAGAGCAAGTGCTGTGCCTAAAGCTCCCGCTCCAGATGCACCAAAACCAACTCCGGATGGAAGAGAGGACTTGTGTGTAACTATCACCTTGAACTTCCTCTCATACTTCTCAACCAATCTTCTTACCACCGCTTTCGTCACATTAGCATCGATGTTTTCATCATTGTATATTGTTGTAATCTCTAGAGATTCTTGTTCTATTGCACTGACAGTGGTGAGTGTTCCTATCTCCACCGAGAATCCTGCGCCAATCGAGCCACATTCTAGGGGATTCTTCTTTTCATCAAAGATTCGAAATACTCCTGTAATGTGACCAGGCACAAAAGCTTGTGCTGTCATAGGCATATCGTCTCTAGTGTTCAAGGTGTCAGTCAAGAGATTTCACAGAGAAACCATGTATAAAGTAATCTAATATGGTATATACATGGTATATACATGTATATACATTGTGTTTACTTCAATGAACAATCGAATTGAAAAGGTCTACTTCAAGGGAACAAGGCTCGTATACTGCTTCACTCGCGGATCAGACGAGGGTGGAGCAGGGTAAGCCCAGCGTGCATCAATATCTCTACCACTTAAATCAAAGACATTGAAGCTCCCGGAGGACCAGGTGAGTGGACTAAAACCTAGGAGGAGGGTCTGTGTTCTCCAACTTGATACACAGATGTGTCGGTTCATCCCAGCTGTTGGCACAACAAGAAAAACGTTTGACAGTTCCATGAGGAGTGAAGTGCTGATACGATAGAAGAAGCTGTACGTCTTCCTATGTTCCTCAGTTCCTTGTTCACGTAGGTCGTTTAGATACCGGATAATAGTGTCATCGTGAACAGAGGGATCCATCACATCAGATAGTTCTTGTACATCAACAACTACTGCAGTTTCAAAGTAGTATGCTAGCGGGAATTCGGTAACATGAAAGATGATGAATTTGTTCTTTGTAATGCTTTGGTATAGATGTTGAAAGATGGCCTGTTTAGAATAAAGCGAATTAACATCTAGAGAAGCGGGATTGAAGTTCTCAGATTCATCAGAAACGACCAGTCGAAACATATCATCTAACATATCTCCATCATAGCCAATTCGGACTACATGATAGGGCAGATCATGATTGTTCTCTTCCATTCGTTTTGTGGAAACAAGAAACTCGTTGAAGTCACGTTGGAAGGTATCAACTTCATTATCATTATCAGTGACGAAAAGAGATTGTGTGGGGGTGTCTAGAGCTGAAACTACTTTATCATATGCTTGAAAACGAGCCTTCTTCTCTGTATCAAATCCTCTGAGAAGAGCCTCCAAGTCACGAGAAGTATCAGCCAAGTATTCCGCACCCACCAATGGATTGTTTTTATTTTTTGGATGTTCAAATCCCGTTTAACACATATCCATCGACAGCCAATCCACTAGAATGGCCATCATCATCACTCACGCTCAACCGCGTTACCACTAATATTCTTTGCCCACATGAGAGAGTTTGCACAAACTCCAAGATTTTGGATACTAGAGAACAGTTCAGAGTGTAATAGCCACAAGTCTTATTCGGACTCTAGTTCAGGTATATTACGCTCATAGAAGAATTTGGGGTGAAACACCCTATGGAACATACATCCAAATTGATCAAGGGAAGCCTAAGCAGCAAATTAGAGGGGAAGAAAATCACTCTCTGTGTTACCGGCAGTGTTGCAGCAGTGGAATGTGTATCTATAGCAAGAAATCTCATGCGTCATGGAGCAGAGGTTTTCACAGTAATGAGCGAGATGGGCACAAAGATAATCCACCCATACTTACTCGAATGGGCTACAGGTAATCCGGTCATAACTGAATTGACAGGCCAGATTGAGCATATCACACTTGCAGGAAAACATGATGGTCATGTTGATCTCGTACTTATTGCTCCTGCAACCGCAAATACAATTGGAAAGGTAGCCAATGGTATCGATGATACTCCTGTGACAACAACAGTATCATCAGCTATTGGTGCGAAAATTCCGGTCGTAGTTGTACCTGCCATGCATGAATCCATGTATGATCACCCAGCAGTCATTGAAAATATTGAAAAACTCAAGTTGATGGGTATTGGCGTTGTTTCTCCCAGGATGGAAGAAGCGAAAGCCAAGATTCCTGATGTAGACACTATTATCAATTTTGTACTCGAAACCCTTGGACCAAAGGACCTCACCAATCAGCATTTTCTTGTTTCAGCAGGACCTACTCGAGGTTGGATAGACCGAGTTCGTTTCATCTCAAATCCATCCACGGGTAAGATGGGCATAGCCTTAGCTCATGAGCTACTTTCACGTGGTGCAATAGTCACCATGGTACTTGGTCCAACAGCCCAGGTACCCCCTATTCAAGCAAAGGTAATCAGAGTAACAACATCGGATGAGATGATGGATGCAGTATTGAAGTCACTCTCAGATCAGAAAACTGATTGTTTCATCTCAACTGCAGCGGTCTTAGACTATGTACCTTCGAAGAAAGAAGATAGTAAGATGGCTTCAGGAAAAAGCGGCTTGTCTATTGAATTGATACCTACAAAGAAAATCATAGAAGAGGCTCGTAAAAAATTCAAAGACCTCTTCATTGTTGGATTCAAGGTAGAATCGGGAATTACCGAAAAAGAGTTGGAGAAACGAGCGAGAGTAAAGATTGATGCAGGGATTTGTAATCTGGTTATTGCTAATGATGAACAGAAGAAAGGGGTCGCATTCGAGTCAGACACGAATGAAGTTCTGATTGTAGGTCCAGAGGATTCCGTTGACAAAGTTCCACTTGCATCTAAACGAGAAATAGCACACCACATAGTTGATGCAATTGTGAATAAGATGAAACAATAGATTCACTCATAGAATATCAAGCAGGGCTTCAGCCATTCTTTTCATGTCCATAAAAATCAGGCCTAGTTGTGCGTCCACTTTAGCTAAAACAAGAAAGACTGCACGATCTCCCACTGATGTAATGAGTGTGTAACCCTTGTCGCCCTTCACATAGATCTCCATAAGGTTTCCACGGTCAAGCTCCATTGTTGCCTTTTCACCAAGGGATGTGATTGCGGCACTAATAGCGGCAACATTCTCTTGTTCGCTCTCAGGTAGAGCGGAGGCGATCATAAGACCGTCTGGAGATACGAGTGCTGCACCTTCAACACCGGGTACAGTCTCAAAGTCACGGATGATTTTATTGATGCTATCAACGCGAGTAGACATACTAAGACCCTCGACCAATCGGAACAAGGGTTAATCTATGCAGGGAATATAAAACCCTATCGCAAACAGGCTAAAAATGCGCATTATACATCGAAGAACTCTTTGGGGTCAAACTTGCCATCCTTTTCCTTTTGCCGACGCTGTTCTTCTTTACTTTTCCCTTTGGGTTTTGACCGGGAACTCTTCTCGCGCTTATAGGTGAAAGAGTCACCTCGTCTTCGCTTTAGAAAGTACCAACCTCCAATCGCAACTCCTACACCACCACCAAGTATACCAATAATGAGCCATGGAAAAGGCCTAATGAGGAGATAATCTTCGATTACGAGTACTAGTGAATCATATCCCGTCTTCTTTGCATCAAGTTTTATGTCGTAAGTCCCTACATGTGCATTTGTGAATTCGCTACCGAGAGTGACCGTATATATCCCATCACCTACTTCAACAACATCGACCTCGGTTGCATTAAACCATACTTGCAGACTAGCTGTATTCAAAGCGTTCCCTACCAGATCAGCTATCTCGATAGTCACGATCACTCCATCATTAGCCCAAATAATACTCTGACTAAGTGAAATATCCTTCAGGCGAATAGATGGCGAAGTATCCCATTCAATCACATTCTCAACAAATTCGTCACGTGCAACTCCAGTAGGATGTGTTGTTGTATAGACCAGCTTTCCAGAACCTCTGATACTTGCAACAATAACAGGATTCATAGAATCAGTTGCTAGAATTGTAAAATTACTCCAAAGTGATTCAAAGTGGCCTTGATAGTTCATTCCTGTACTAAGATTATTTGGAGTGTTGAGTAGGGGATGAGTAGTATCAACAAGTGATACAGTTGCACCAGAGCCTGATGAAACATATGTAACGGGCCAGGGTGACCATTCAATGGAGTCAGATATGCCTATTAGTGCCAGAACTCCCCCAGCTCGAACATAACTTCTAATATCACCAGAATGCACTAAGAGATTATCATTGAACAGAGGGAGAGTATCGGGTTCAATGATTACTGTATTCCTCAGAAAGAGCAAATCCATAAAATCTGAAAAGTTTGAGTTCTCATAATAATCGAAATCACCTGTCGTTATTGAAATCGCATCTTGCAGGTACGAGGAAGCCCCAAGCGCAGCTACAGAAGGAACACCCCTCCCAGGCATATGAGTATCAAAATCCATTGATTCTGAATCAGTACTGGCAATATGCGGAGAGGACAGAGGCTCATAGAGTCTAACCGAGGGGTCTCCGAAGAGAACTTGTTGATTTGCATAATCACGGGGATCTCGATTACTCAAAGGATTTGCATAGTCAGATGATGAAAGTCTAAGACCGTCTGAGAGAGCTTCACCAATTGTATCACCTTCACTGAGTGACTGAGCGATAAATACAGAGAGTAACCCTGCGGGTTGGAAGTATACAGTACGAGGAGCAGCAGTTACAGCAACTGCACCATGTTGCATAAGCATCAGCGGCATACCAGTCCCACCTAGAAGACACGCAGTCAAAATCACGAGTGGAGACCCTATGTTATCAATCGCGGCTTCAAGTTCATTTGTAGACCTAATGACATGATTGGCAGCTTCGCCACTGAAAGCAACTGGATTAACTAAACTATTGGCATCCGAGGGGCTTTCACGAACAGCCAAGCTCTCTTCGAATCCATATGGACTCTGGGCGTTTCGTAGTGAGAAATATCCAAGACCGGAGGGTCTATCTGGAGGATCTCTCGGAAGAGCTGTCAGTGTCCCATGAGTACTTAGAGTCCATAATCCGACCTGAGTTCCGAGTAGTGAAAATACCTCATTAACTCCAACTTCTTGTTCAATCGTAAAACCTGCTGCTTCAAGAGCGTCTGTTGTGTTTTCAATCTGATTAAGCACGTAGGTATCTAGATTGTTATCAGCTACCTGTGAACCATCAGTATAAGCATACATGCTAACAAGAGATGTGTCTGCATTCTCTGCGGTAAGGAAGAGGTAGCGATGCAAAAGCCCACGATTTATCAGTATTGATGCATCACTTGGGTTTTTAGCAGGTATTCTACCAGGGTTAAAATCACACTGTAGAGACCTATCAAAACTAATTGGTAGAAGAGTGACTGGCGCAACAATTACCAATGGTTGTGGATCTGTAGAATTGAAGGCACCTCGTACAGTTAAGAAACTCTCAAAATCGTCAACAGATTTCATCATCGAGAACTTGTTAGGAATTCGTTCATCGTACCACCCATTCTCGGCACGATTATCATATTTATTGATTACATAGATATTGTCGATTTCAGGACCAATAAGATAAGGAAACCATGTTTCCTGTGCTCTTGTAGTCAGATAATTATCGGAACCACATAATGAAAAGATTGGACTTCCGTGAACAGCCGCAGAATAAGCTGCAGGTCCAAAGAATTCATTATTGTCACCGACTGGTAATGAAATTACTATATCGGGATTCTCGGATAAGGTGATGATATTAGCAGATACATCTGTGTAAGTGTTGAGACTAGTAACAGATGCGAGAGTAGATAGATCGGTATCTAGTGATGCGGTGTGAATATTGAGGGGGTCAACTAGAATGACTGAACTCACTCCAAGTCGATTCAGTGCCCATTCAGTTTTCTCAGGAATTTGATTTGTATCAACATATAGTAATGGAGCATTCATCAAGGAGGCAAGAACTGCGGCATTTGCTGCCGATTCCAAGTATGCTTGAAGGTTATCAGGAGTTTCAGATATCGCCCAAGAAATTTCGATATTATTCTGTTCTTCCGTTGCATCCATCCACGCAGCCAAAACAGTCCATTCACCAGCCATGGGATAAGGGAGGTCAATAGATTCTATTCCGGGACTTGCTATTATACTACCTGCTGGGCCCCACATTGCAAGACGACCAGTGGGATCAATGAGTGCGAGATTGAGATCTGTCGCTGTGTTATCCCAAGTAAGAGACACATTGAACCACTTAGCATCCAAGGGTATTGTTACGGTTTGTGTGAATCCTGGATGATAATCAACCTCACAACTCATTGCGGTTGTACCCATGGAGTATCTAGTAATGTTCATCGTCCATTCACCATCATTTGTAACTGGTACCCAGAAATTAAGAGGCACCGGGGATTCGACATACGAAGGGTGTCGTGAGAAGTAGATTTGATTATAGACAGAATAATCAACTATGGTTCCAGAAGGATCAATCAACTCATGAGTCAGGATTTCTGAATCAGTCCAATTGAAACGTCCCTCAATCCACCCAGCCCAAGAGGGAGGCGTGAAGGGTATGCTGGAAGGTACAAAATTGTTAATTACACTTCCGCTGAATTCAGAGAGTTGTGATGCTCTACCTTCAAAAGTATGAGTGACGCTCCCTGACGTAGGTGCTCCAATATCAAAGGTGTCCTTGGATAGGGCAATAATTGCAGTATCAGATGTTCGCCATTCAGAAATTGCAATTGTTGCGGCAATATCTGCGGAACTAGATCCACTTATTCGTGGATAAATTTTTGATCCAAGATCGTATTGAAGATTCGTGAGTTCAGACTCAATATAATCACCAATTGCCATTACTTGAGTTAACCCACCATCGATATCGGTGTACTCCACCCAATCTTCTAGCAGCCATCCCTCGCTCTCAGATCCTGATGTATAGATGAGGGGGGAGATATATTGTGTATCATTATAATTGAAAACAGATGCAGGAATTGCAGAGATATAAGCAAAATCATCAATATATGAATTTGAATCAGGGGAAACGATAGTGAGTCTTCGTAGGGGAACTTGAGAAGAACTAGCACTCTGTATGAATGTAGAAGAGGTTGAAGAAAGTTCGTTAATCCCAGACAACATAGGAATCAAAGCCGAACCCATCAATAGGATTAGAAATATTGGCGCGAGAAGTTTTCCGTTCCGATAACTCAACTGAGGTTCACTCCATTGGAAGACATCCCAAAGTAGTAAATTTAGTAAATAGGCTTTTCCTGTTGAGAACCAGTGTGTTTACTTGCAGACGAAATTTTACTCTGAAATAGTCAGATGATAATACTATTCAAGCATATCTTCTAAATCTTCATCTATATCATCATCTAAATCATCATCAGGGAGTTCATCTTCTTCAGGAAGATTATCTCGTAAATCATCGATGACTTTTCTAAGTCTTCGTCGAGTAGCTTTGGGAACATCCCACATCTTCTGTTCTGCTCTATCAAGAACTTCTCTTGCTATGTCAAAAATGCCAGCTTCGTAGTAATTAGATGCCGCATCTACAAACAGTTCAGCTGCTCTTTTTTCATCACCATTTGTTTCTGAGATATCACCAAGAAGTGATTGTGCATCAGCCATGCCTGCTTTGTCATCCATATCTTCATACATTTTCAGTGCTTTCTTGATAGTTGCTTTGGCGTTCACCCAATCTTCCTTGTCAACATAGGCTGCACCCATATCCATAACAACACTTGCTATGCCTTGAGTGTTATCAAGAGCCTTGTAGGCTTTCTGTGCTTTCTTGAAATGGTCCATAGCTTCGTCAAAACTTCCCTGCCCTAGGCTTGCCAGAGCAAGACCGTAAACTGCGTCTGCGGAACCACTTGGGTTATCACCTTTGTCGAACAGCTTCATAGCAGATTTGAGAGAAGTTATTGCTTCATCCCAACGCTCAAGATTGATACTTGCCACACCCAGATTGTACATGGTATCGCAAGCACCAGTTTCATCTTTGAGAGCTTTGTATATGGTCAAAGCCTCTTCAAAGCATCTGTGAGCTTCTTCAAATTCCGCTACTGACATGTAGATATTGCCTACTGCATTATACTTCTTTGCAGCTTCATCCTTATCTCCAGATTCTAGTGCGGCAACTGCTTCTTCGAGCAATTCAGCAGGATCCAAATCATCCAAGTCAGTATCCGGTTCTTCTGTCATGAGGCGCACCTACACAATATCAAACGGTCCAGCCTATATTGCTTTTGATTCTTTCTAAAGAATCAACTTCAACGACGCATAATAGATACAGGGTTTTTCAAGAGACCTCGAACTGCATCTTTTACAACAAACTGCTCGTCTCCCACTTGAACTTCGAGGAGTTTTCTCAATTCAAATCGTCGAAGATACCCTACTGCCTGTTCTCGCTCAAGATTGAGATCCTTTGTCAATCGGCGGAGGCCATCTTTTACACCATCATATTCAGCAAACTTTCCAAATACAGAACTCCATTGCATCATAACAAGATAGAGCAGGGTTCTCAACATACTATCTACATTCTCACCCGTTTTTGCAGATACTGGAAATACAGGCAATCCAGCAAGAAAACGTAAGTTCTTTCTCAGTTGGTCTACAGGACGAGATTTTGGATCGTCTTGCTTATTCGCCGCAACAACACAGGGAACACCAGGTAGGAAGAATGCAATCTCGCGGAAGAAGAGCTTCGCGCGTTTATCGGACTCTGGGTCGACAGAATCAACAACAAAGATGATACCGTCAGCACCTTCGCTGAGAATCTTTCTCATTGTCCTGAATCTCAGCAGACCAGGAGTGCCAAACATGAAGACATTCATTCCATCAACATTTGCCAGACCGTGATCCATAGCAATTGTAGTACCTCGGCGCTCGATATTGATGCAAGCACCATTTGTAATATGATGAATCATCTGACTTTTCCCGGCTTCATATGGACCTGTTACAACAATCTTCATTCCTCAACACCCGAATCCATAGATTAGTCTGCATTTTGAGTATTCGTATGGGCGTTAAATGGTTTGTCGTCATTAATCCTCGACTATTCAGAATGCGCTAATGATTGGCGCTATCACTACCAAAGAAGTTATATCGACATTTGCCGTACTATCTAGATGAGTACGCTTAGGAGCGATGTTATTGACTGAAATTGAAACGATTCCAAAGGAAGATTTCTGGCTCTTTCATGACATTGAAGAACAGGAAATCATCGAGTTACGAAAATTCATTGATCCCGAATTGGACTTGAGTTCAATCAAGGGTATAGACAAGCTGTTCGATAAACTTAATCATCTTCTAGAATAGAGGCGGAGACCGGCTGCTCGCAGCAGCAGTCCTCACATACCGCTCCAGATGGTTTCCGATATGTTCACGGGAACTCGGTCTCAATAAACTGAACGTCCTGTGCCAATGAGGCACATGGCGATCCATTTGATTTCATGACTTTGCCAACAGTCCAACATGGCAGACCATTATCCATCAGTAGGTTCGTAAATAGTTCAACTTTGGTTGAATCCATGAAGGCTAGTATACCTCCAGCTGTTTCAGCACCAAATCCAGATGCAAGTTTATGACCAAAGAACTCTGCGAGTTTGAGAGTGCCTTTGATTACTGGCATTCTGTTAATTATTACTTGAACACCACTTAGAGAACTCACATTGTTTGCATGACCAAGAAGACCGAATCCGGTAATATCTGTCGCAGCATTGACACCAACCTCATTCATTGCTTGTGCAACTTCAAGATTATTTTTGGTCATTATACGAACAGCTATATCCTGCATTTCACGCAAGGACGATTCATCAAACTTGGCTAACAGCGTTTTACGCTTCTCATCTTTCAAATCCCTATAGGATCGCATAGCTGGTTGGACACCTAGCGGCTTCGTGAGAACTGCGACATCTCCAGGTTTTGCTCCACTCGAATACACAATGTATCGAGGATGAGTCACACCGAGAGCAATACCACCAAATACGGGACAAGGATTATGGATGGTCTGGCCACCCGCAAGTTTTGACCCAAGATCTTTCATGAAAGAGTTCATACCTTTGAGCACCCCAACTGCGATATCCTCCGGAAAATCCTTAGGATACGCGAGAAATGCTTGAAGAGATATGATATCAGTTACCCCCATGGTGAACACATCATTTGTCGCGTTACAAGCAACAATTTCACCTTGGATTTGGGGATCGTCATGAATTGGTGTGAAGATATCAACATTCTCTACGACTGCTACATCATCGTTGATGATGCGTACTACCGCATCATCACCAATTTCTTCACTTTGAGTGTCATCAGAGAGAAGACCAGCAGTAGTGAGAAGTCTTGTGAGATCAATCTGTTGGACCTTGCAGCTTCAGCCATGAGTAGTTACCATTGCAGTGAGCCGTACTTCAGGCACTTGGTGACATTTCCTCCTTATTCTCTTGTGGGTTGAATAACCCCAGTTCCACTCACCATATCATGATAATAAACTCTGGGTTGACACTTCATAAGCCTTATAGCGAAAGGACCGAGATGATGCAAACCAAAAAGAGTGAGTGGATAAGATGGACATCAAGAAAGTTACAAACAATGTGTATGAGATATCCCAAGAAACTCAGCAGTGTATGAAGGTACCAGTTAAGATCTATGCTTCGGATTCCTTAGTAAATAAAATGAAGCAGGATGCAACTTTCCAACAAGCTACCAATGCAGCATGTCTTCCAGGAATCTACAAGCACAGCATTGTGTTACCAGACGGGCATCAAGGATATGGTTTTCCTATTGGTGGTGTTGCAGCAACTGATTATGAAAATGGTGTGATATCTCCAGGTGGTGTTGGATATGACATCAACTGTGGAGTACGAGTATTAAGAACTAATCTAGATGAGAATGATGTCCGACCAAAAGTAAGGCAACTGATTGACCAACTCTTTGAGGATGTGCCAACAGGGGTTGGAAAGCAGGGTAAGATCAACTTACGAACTCACAGCGGTGTTGATGAAGTCCTCAGAGACGGAGCTAAATGGGCAGTTGAACAGGGATTTGGTTGGGAAGAAGACCTTGATCATCAAGAGGCCAACGGTAGACTCGATATTGCAAATCCAGATGATGTCCCAGGATCAGCAAAGGAAAGAGGACTCAAGCAGAGTGGTACTCTGGGTTCTGGTAATCACTTCCTAGAGATTCAGCTTGTTGATGAGATATACAATGAAGAAGCTGCAAAGGTTATGGGCATTACAAGGAAAGGACAGGTGATGGTCATGATTCATAGCGGATCTAGAGGTCTTGGGCACCAAGTATGTTCCGAGTACATTCGAAAAATGACTCAAGCTATGCGGAAATATAACATTGAAGTACCGGACCGTGAACTCTGCTGCGCTCCAACAACAACCCCAGAGGGGCAAGCCTACCTAGGAGCTATGAGTGCTGCAGCCAACTACGCATTTGCAAATAGACAAGCTATGATGCACTGGACCAGAGAAGCTTTCAGTAAAATCATGGGTCAATCACCTGAAGACCTTGACATGGGCCTAATTTACGATGTTGCTCATAATATGGGCAAAGTGGAAGAACATGATATTGATGGAAAGAGAAGGAAAGTTGTGGTCCACAGAAAAGGAGCAACACGTGCATTTCCACCAGGTCATCCTGATATTCCAGTTAAGTACAGAAACATTGGACAACCTGTAATAATTCCTGGAACAATGGGAACAGCATCCTACATTCTCTTGGGCAGTGAAAGAAGCATGGATCTCTCGTTTGGTTCAACTGCTCATGGAGCGGGTAGATTCATGAGCCGCGCACGAGCAAAGAAGCAGTTCTTTGGAAAAGAGGTCCAAGACAAACTTGCCAATGAAGGAATTCTCGTTAGAGCTACAAAAGGTATTGTGATAGCTGAAGAAGCTCCAGGAGCTTACAAGGATATAGACGAGGTAGTCAAGGTTTCAGATTCACTTGGGATCGCTACCAAGACTGTAAGGTTGAAGCCCATCGGTGTTATCAAGGGATGAGTCTTGTGCTCGTTCTCTGCTAACAATGTCTGCTAAAACAACAGCAACACCAAGTAGAATAATGAAGAATCCAACCCAGACGAGGGGTGTGGGATAGAGCATGAATATCGCTGCACCTAAAAGTGTCGCGCCAATAGGTTCGCCTAGAACTGCTGCAGATACTACATATGCTGGAACTTTGGTGAGTAGATAGTTATTCACTGAATGCCCTAAGACGGTGGGAAAGATTGCGAGCCCTATAAATATCAAAATTTCAGTTGGATCGAAAACAAAGACATCAAAGCCTAATGGTATACACAACAATAGAGTAGTGATCGCAGCGAATAAATAAACAATTGATGTATAGATCGTTATTGGCATCCCTTTAGCGAATTTTCTGCCCCCAATGAAGTAGATTGCTAGAAACACAGCTCCAGCCAAAGCCAACAGGTCCCCACTAAGCGCGCCAAGATCGATACCACCATAATCTACCCAAGCAAGAAAGATGGCACCAGACACAGCGACAAGAATTCCAACCCAGGATCGTCTTCGAATAGACTCGCCAAGGAAAATAGTGGAAAAGATTGCAGTGAAAATCGGAGATGAATCAACTAAAACTACACTTGCTGCTATGGAGGTCATCTCTAATGACTGAAACCATGTGGAGAAGTGAAGAGATAAAATGACTCCAATTCCAGCTAACCAATGTAGATTATTGCGCACCCTCGGTGTTCTAAGTGCAGAAAGGTCTCCACGCATGGCTCCAATAATAGCCATGAATAGAGCACCGTAAAGAGTTCTCCAGAATACCTTAACCAGCGAGGGAGAAGTACTAGCGATAATGAGAATACTTGCACTGGATACCATTGAAACTGATAAGACAAGAAGTAGGACTACCTTGAGTTTACTCGTTGACTCATCTATAATCGAGGTGCTCATTATTCGCCTCCACTAATTATAGAACCACATCCCACACAATGAATTCTATCTTCAATTACCTCAGCAACATGGCTGTCGCAATAAGCACACTTCAATACAAGTAGACTATCCAAATTGAAACCACGTAATATTCTATCAACATCCTCCAACGAATCATAAATGAATAAGACTTTACCGGGAGCGCCCCTAACCATCTTCGAGAGTTGCTCAACATCGCCATTATAGAATAAAAGAAGAGGTTTCATCGATTCTATTGAGAGCATTATCTCCATTCCAACTCCAAGAGAGGGATTAGTAATTTCAGCAATTACAAGATCACTTTTCATGACGTTTTCCACATCACGTTTGTATATTACCAATGGGTGGGCAGGTCCCAAGAATTGGGGTGCAAAAACAGTGATCCCCTTGTCTTCTAAAACTTTGACTGCTACAGAGCAGAAATCATCTTTTCGAAGGCCACTATGAATGATAGGTGCAGAAAGATAAGCCTGAACCATATTGATTCAACTCGATTTTTAGAATAATTGATTATTCTTCAATTGTGGTTTTCGATTCTGAGAGAGCACCAAGTTCCGTGATTGAAAGTACTGAACCATCATCCTCCACGATTTCATATTTGCCAGAACGACCAAGTGAGAGTTGAATTTGACCTTGCCACTCTTTAGCCCATCCGTCTTCGATCTTGATTACCATTCCTGCAGATAGGTCGTTGCCTT
>SDNZ01000141.1 GCA_004524565.1 Candidatus Thorarchaeota archaeon | reverse complement strand
TTTCCAAATCCTATTCCAGGGTCCACAAGTATTTTTTCATATCCTATTCCTGTTTTGATAGCTATTGTATAACTTTCTTCCAATGAACCTAGAGCTGATTGGATACTGCCACATGGCGCTCCACAATTTGCCATAAGCACGATAGGAACTTCCTTCGAATGTACAAGGTGTGCCATCTTTGAATCAGCATGCAGCCCAGAGATGTCATTGACTAGAGACACTCCCATATCAAGAGCTATTTCTGCTACTTTTGAAGAAACGGTATCAATTGATAGTGGAAGATTGGTAGAATTTGATATATCTCCGAGAACATCTGCGAGCCGCTTGAGTTCCTCTTTTTCTGAGATCTCAGGTGTACCATAGATATTCCTTGGTGCAGTTGAAGCAACTCCTACATCAATAATATCTGCTCCATCTCTCTCCATATCTTCTACGAGTTGTTTAGCTGTTGATTTATCGCTAGCAATCGTTCCTTTGTAGAATGATTCAGGTGATAGATTGAGAATACCCATTAGACGGACTGGGTAATCTTGCCCTATTTGGAGTCCGTCTATATTAACAACGCGTCTTACCAAGGAGTGTTCCTCCAATAGTGGGCTAAATAGAAGGACATAAAATGTAGCCGATTTAGCATGGCATCAAGTCAAAATGGTGATTTCCAATGAATGACAGGCTTGAAAGAACTCAGCTCTATGACTGGCATCAAGAATATGGTGATGTAGTACCCTTTGCTGGTTGGGAAATGCCAGTACGCTACAGTGACATAAGAGAAGAGCACATGGCTGTAAGGGAGTCTGTCGGAATATTTGATACCAGTCACATGTTTCGTTTCTTTGTGAAAGGTTCAAACGCAAGTAACTTTCTACAATCTGTTGCAACAAATAATGTAAGTAATCTTGAAATTAATGATGGTCAATACACTACATGCCTAAATGAAGCAGGTGGAATTCATGATGATCTCATGCTATACAGAATTAGTGAAGATGAGTACATCTGGATAACAAATGCTGACAATGGTCCCAAAATCAGAGACCATCTATTGAAGCATTCAAAGGATTTTGATGTAGAAGTTCTTGATAAAACAAAAGAGATTGCTATGATCGCAGTTCAAGGCCCTAAAGCGCTTTCATTAATTGGTAAGATGTCTGGCAAAGATATGGATGAATTTGGTCGATTCACTTGTAATCCATTGAATATTGCTGGGTATGATACTTTCATGTGCAGAACTGGATATACTGGCGAAGCGGGTGCCGAAATATTGGTGTTGAACTGTCCATTTTCAGAAGAAGGGAAGAAAAGGGCAGTTGGCTTCTGGAATGAATTACTCTCCCAAGGTGCTGAATTTGATATCAAACCTTGCGGATTAGGAGCAAGAGATTCTACACGTCTAGAGGCTGGGTTTGTTCTCTATGGCCATGAGCTCGATGAAGAAACATCACCAATCGAGGCTCGAATTCCCTATGCTGTCAAGTTCAAAGTAGAACCTCATTACATCGGTTATGATGTCGTTCAAAGTCAAAAGAAAGAAGGTGTTAAGAAGACGCGAATTGGATTTGTTATGATTGACCGTGGCATTCCGAGAGAAAAATATCCAATTCTCTTTAATGGCTCGATAATTGGGAACACTACAAGTGGTGGTCTTTCCCCAATAATAAACAAGGGTATCGGAATGGGTTATGTAACTCCAGATACGGTGAATGATGGTGACATCATTGAAATCGATATCAAAGGGCGTCGTCGCAGAGCAGAGGTTACAAAATGGCCCTTTTATGACCCTGACAAGTATGGTGAAACACGAACATCATGATATCCAAAGTGATTTAAATCGAATCTTGCACACCGAAATCATTGGTGGATATTATGAGCGACACCGAAATTAGAGATGGATTATCCTATAGCGCTGAACATGAGTGGGTCAAGGTCGAAGGTGATATTGTTATCATTGGAATTACAGACCATGCTCAGAATGCGCTCCATGAGATTACTTTTGTTGAGATTTCTGAAGTCGGCACAGTTCTAAAAGCAAATGACGAATGCGGACTTGTCGAATCCATGAAAGCCTCATCAGATATCTTCACACCAATTGCTGGTGAGATCATAGAAGTGAATACTGTACTTGAAGACGCTCCAGAAACAATTAACGAAGATTGTTATGGTGCAGGTTGGATGTTCAAGATCAAACCTTCTAACCTTGAAGCTGATCTTGCAGCACTTATGGATGGAAAAGGATACAAGGCATTCATTGAATCTGAATAGTATAACTATGTATTAATTATGGAGGAGCTGAAAAATGCTCCACCTAATTATTACCTATTTTCTTTTTCCATTAACAATATTATAGTACAATTCAGATTCTAACAGCAACCTTTTTAGCGCATCAGAAAATGGCTCCGCCTAGTTCGAAAGAACACGGAGAGAGCACTCCATATGTCAGTTGGTAAGTTCAAACGGTCGAGTATACGATTCTTGAAACAAGTATTCCATCGACCAAAATCAAAGATTTCACGCGGCTCGATTATGTTAGTGGTGACACTTCTCATCATCTTTACAACTGCTCTATTGCTGCGTTTAGCGCCATTAATAGACTCACAGCCAATAGTGCGGGCTTTTGACCCTTGGTTTCAATTAAGAGTCACTGATTATGTTGCAGAAAATGGATATGCTGCCTTTTTCACTTGGTTTGACGATTCTACTTGGGTTCCCTTTGGACGTAATATGACGACAACAAGCTACATAGGAGTACCTTTCACAAGTGCTTTCTTCTACTTCTTACTGAATGGTTTAGGTATTAGTGTAGATGTAATCTCAGTATCCCTTGTTCTCCCAGCTTTCATGGGTGCACTCACAGCAGTGGTTGCCTTCTTTCTTGGGAGAGAACTCTACAACAATACTGTTGGACTCTTTTCTGGGATATTCACAGCATTCATTCCTGCCTTTTTGCAACGAACTATTGCAGGATTCTATGACAATGAGTGCATTGGAGTATTTGCTATAGTTCTTACAACTTTCCTTTTCATGAGAGGTCTAAAACGTGGCTCTCTTCCTGCCTCTATTGGCGCAGGTCTTGCTCTAGGTTATCTTCAGATGTCTTGGGGTGCATCAGAGTTCATGCTAGGGCTTCTTGCATTGTACGCTTTCATAATGTTACTAATTGGCCACTATAGCAAAAGACTACTCTCATCATACTTGATTACAATCGCATTAGGAATCTTCATTGGAAACCTCATACCACGAAATGGTTTTGGTAACCTCACAGATTTCTCGGTCCTAGCACCAATTGGTGTTGCGGGTCTCCTAGTCTTATATGAAATTTGGCTTAGAATTGGAGGCTATCGTGAAGCTACTGCTAATGTACTTGCGCCTCACATGAAACCAATCCTTTTCGGAATTATTACATCAGTTGTGGGTGTAGTTTCATATCTTCTCTATGTGGGAAGTCAAACACTCTCAATTACTCCCTATAGTTCAAATCCAATCCTTCAAATCGGTCAGAAGTTTATTTCAGTGATCAATCCATTCTTACGGTTAGATCAACGGATTCTTGCATCTGTTGCGGAGCATTTACCAAGTCCATGGGGAAGTTTCTATAATACACTCCTCATCTTGATATTCTTCTTCCCGCTTGGATTGTATTTCTTATTCAAAAGAGGTCGAGATGAAGACTGGTTGATTCTAATATATGGTGTGACATCAGTCTACTTTGCCGGTAGCATGATTCGTTTGGGCTTGATACTGGCCCCTGGTGTTGCAGTCCTTGCAGCAGTTGCAGCATATAACGTACTTTCACCTTATGCAAAGGTTGTCACTCAACAATCTGTCTTTGAAAGACGAAGATTCAGGATGAGTTCGTCACTCACCTCAGAACATTCCCTCACTGCATTTGCATTTATTGGTCTATTGTTATCTGTAAATGTTATTCTTGGCGTGTGGTATGTTGATGCGCAAGTGAGTCCCCCTGAGTTTTCCAATGGCCCTCTATCTGATTCTCAAAGACAAGCCACTGATTGGCAAGTTGCTATGACCTATATTAGGAATGTTTTACCACCTAATTCAATTATTGCTAGTTGGTGGGATTATGGTTATTGGATAAATGGTGCTGCGGACGCGCAAACTATTGTGGATAATGCGACGTTCAATGGAACGCAAATAGCGCTCATGGGGTATGCATTAATGGCACTTAACTACACGGAGTCGCTTAAGACGTTCAAAAACTGGGATGCAACCCATGTACTTGTATACTGGGGGCACAGATACTCAGGATTTGGTGGCGATGATGGTAAATGGCCATGGATGGTACGAATCGCAGAGGACCGCTTTGGCACGTCATTGATTGATGATGCTGACTACCTTGGCGTCAACGATGCAACATTGGAACCATTCTATAGTTCAACCCTCTACAAGCTGCTATCCTATGGTGAACCTAGAGATCAAGAAGAAGCAGGGCTCCTAGGTCTATCGCAAATCAGAATGGAAGTAGACAGACTCTTCTGGGATGATACCGACTGGGTCAATCATATGCCTGTAAGTCTCCATGGTGCATTCAAAGAACCATATATCAGCTCAGCATACGGAACAGTCAAAATCTATGAAATTGACTATACAATGTACAATCAGTACATGAACCGTACAACTGCAGACTGGATTCCGACATTGGCTTCTGGTAACCTGAATGACATATCACTTGATGGAACCCTATCAGGTACTGAAACTGCACTTCAAAACTATGACGTAGCATTTGGTGGTGGGTATAATGCAAAAGTTTACTCTACATCCAATGCGACCCATATGTACTATGGAATCCAAATGGATAACTACACCCTTGGTGATGACGCATTTGGTATTCAAATCTCCCCAGAAAATGCAATACCTGATTCTGATATTCGAATCGTGAACTACAATGGTCAGCCCTTCGATGGTAACATCTATTATGACGGAACGTGGGTCGAAGATTCTACTGGTACAAACTCAACCGAATTTGCTACTGGCAGTAATGTGATAGAATTCCTAATTCCATTACAATCACAAGACCCTCAAGATGTTGGTATGTTTCAAGGAATGAACTATCAATTGAAGTTCCTCTGGTGGAACAATGTAAATCGTGGTGAACCATCATTCAGTACAGGTTGGAATACCTTCTGGGTTCCAATCCAGCTCTACTAGTACAGAATAAACTAACAATGGCAACTGGTCTTAGCATCAGTTGCCAAGATTCCTTTTTTTACGAATTCAATTGGATTCTTGTTGCTGAATCATGCGTTTTGCCTTTCTTCTATAGTCCCCATATTTGTCTTGAGGGCTATACTTTGGAGGCTTAGGATCAGAAACAGGACTTCCACACTTTGGGCATTTTTTCTGATCTAGCGTATATTCAAAACACTTGGTGCATTTGTAGAGATGAGTCATCTCGACCCTTGCCTCCCTACTTTCTCACAAAAGTAATCGTTCCAGAACTACTCTCTATCTGTTTGGAAATCAATCCATAGACATCTGAGAGAATTTCTTCTGCCTCTTTGTACTCCGGACTGACAATACGGAGTTTGTATCTGGGCGAACCTAGAGTGTATATCTCGGTCGTTGATTTCTCATGTCCCTTTCCTTTTTCAAGTCCTTCAGTTAGAGCTTTCTTGATAACCTCTATTCCTTCTGGGCCTGGAACAAGGATGGTCATTTCACCATCAATCTCAACAGATGGTATCTCGATTCGCAGTTTTGCCAAGTCTGCAACCTGTTTCTTCAATTTCTTGGTTGCTTGAACTTCTTCAAAAACGTCAACGCCACCATCTGCAGCTTTCTCTAGTCCAGTGTATATCTCACCAAAGACCTCTTCGATTGCCCAACCAATCTTCTCATAGACCTCTTCAAGGGTCATTTCATTCTCTTTGGCCACTAGCTCCAGAAGTTTCTCAGCTTTCTGAGCGCGTTTCCACTCGTTATTCTTGACTCTTTTTGTCTCATTGGAAACACGTCTAAGAGAGCAGTCAATGTGCATCTTGTCTTCGTCTACTTTGAGAACCTTAACCACTACTCGCTGGTTCTCATGAATGTGATTACGAATATTCCTGACCCACGTGCTACTGATTTCCGAAATATGGATGAAACCTTCTTTGTTGCCATATTCTGACAATTGAACATAGGCACCATATGGTGCTACCTTCGTTGCAACAGCTATTGCATAATCATCCTGATTCGGCCAATCAGCACGTTTCTGGACCATTTTCTTTTCTCCTTACGGAAGGACTTCTATCTCTCGGGCTATTGGCTCGAGTTTTGCTTTCCCACCGCTTGGCTTAGCAAGTATCTTATTACACTTAAGGCATTTGACCTCTGTAGTTGCGTTTCCAAAAATAATCTGCTCATTCTCACAGTCTAGGCATTTGACCTTTAGGAACCGTGAATTTGGTTGTCGAACAATCTCGCCTTTTGGCATCATAATCACCCTATACTCTCTGTACCTCGACCTTCTTCAAACGCATGCTCTTGGACTGGATAACATGTTCGCATTCCTTACACTTGAGTTTAATCACGGTCTTCTTCGTTGTCTTTGCAAAACGTTTCTGGATATTCTTTGGAAATGATCCATAGCCCCTTGTCTTCCTCTTCATACGACGCTCTCCTTCTGCCTGGCTGCGTCTCTTTCCTGCCTTGTATGCAGACACAGTATGTACAGTGTGCTTATGGCATCGAGGACAGTATTTGTTCAGTTCACCTTTAATGTTCATTTGATATTCACCAGTCCTTGGGCTGTGCGACTCGGCCTAGAGTCTCTTATAATACTTAGGGCATGTTCATTCCGAATCCAAGACTCGGATCATCTCGATTATTGACTCGCTAACCAGAGTACATGCGCAATAATCGTTGCAACAACGAGAATACTAGCTAGTATCACTACCGTTGTAGGCCCAACTTTGATACCCGGTGTCTCGTCTTCGAAGAATCTGATTAACCCAGCGCCTCCACTTGGCATCGGGCCATCCCCACGCTTTCCCTTTCTCTTCTTAGCAGTCTTAGGCATCTTGTTGGCACCTCTACAAGAACTCTCGGTCAGCTTTCCCTTTTAATCATATTGTTAGAATAAAATCTGGACTATTCGTCACCGACATTCTTCTTGTTCTCTCGACGAATTAGAGTATCTACCATCGCCATAGTACGAGCTAATCCGTGCTCATGCCAGAGTTTTTCCACAATCTCACCTTTTGTAAATCCTGCTCGATATATTTCCATTACTAGATTCTTTTCATCCTCGGGAATAGGTAGTCGTCCCTTTGGCCTTAGTTTAATGATTTTACAAATATCATTCAGAGTATCTTGTCGTCCACTAGCAAATCTAAAGAATGGCAACTCTCTTGCTTTTCGTATCTCAGTATATTTCCCAATCTTAACATGATGATCAGTAAATCTTGAATCAATTCCAATCGAAGAGAGAAGTTTCTTGAAGAACTCCTTGTTAGTGTTAGTTGCTATTGCAGTATCAAATCTTGGAATTGAAGCATGACCATCACCATCGGTCAACCCCTGAATGAAGGCAACCTTCCAGTCACGGGGCATATCCAGAATCCAGTCCGCCTTGATTGCTACTCCTTTCTTAGTTTCAGAAGCACTTAGTCCAAGAAGCGCCTTCTTCATCCACATGAGAACAGGACTGGCCTCGCTAGAGTACACCTTGAAAACGTCAACTTTTCCGTTTTCCCTGACCTTTTCATCGTCAGATTTCCTCGCTGCGGAGAGCCCAATTTTTCCTAGAGCGTAACAGAATCCCTTTCCAAGTGTACTGCCCCATGAGTACTTCTTGCTCACAAACAGATTCGCTGCTGCAGAATAGTCAACATCTGACTTGAAACCCCCATCTGAGACCATGAGACCGAGGAGATACATGAAGGCTATCTCCTGAGACATCTCTCCCTGTTCCTTCTCAAATTCTCTCATAACCTTGGAGTCTAGGGGTATTATCTGATTAAGGACATCCAGGATATCCTGCGGAGACCTAATCTCGACTGGAACCTGAATGAAATCCTCAGGTAGATTGGTGATGTGGTTTAACTTCTTAGGTAACCACCTGAACCCAGAACGAGGACGTTCCTGTGGAATGAGAGAGGCGTAGGCTATACGAGTTGGTAGTTGGGTCCCATCGAACCAAGCCCCAATGGTGGA
>SDNZ01000140.1 GCA_004524565.1 Candidatus Thorarchaeota archaeon | reverse complement strand
TAATTCAAACAATTTCACGATAATTCAGAATACTATTTCAAATTGCGGAGTGGCTATCCATAGTCACGATAGTAATGACATTGAAGCTATTGATAATACTATATTTATGAATGAAGAGGAGGGGATGCAATTTAGTTCCATATCACAACTTCTGATTTTCAACAATACAATTTATTCAAACAGGTATACAGGTGTAGCGCTATGGAATGTCGTAAATTCCACAGTCTTTTCTAACCGTATAGGAGGGAATAGCCCTAATGCCTTCGAATATGGTGGGGAAAATTCTCATTGGGATGATAATGTTAGTATTGGAAATTTCTGGGATGATTATGATGGAACGGGAGTGTATGAAATTACTGGGGATGCTGGTGCGATTGATAACTATCCCGCTCTCTGGTCCATAGATCTATGGGGACCGGAAATCGTATTGGAAGACACCTCATTTCCTGACAATTATTTAACAACTATAACCTTAGGTCCAGGTTACACTTTTGGATACATGGAGAATTACTCCATCAATGTGGAGGTTACAGATATTTCAGGAGTTGACTGTGTTCAAATTGTAATGCAACCACTTCGTCCTTATGATAGCACGTGGTACTCATATTCAATGACCCATGATCCACTTCCTGAACATCCAAATAGATACACCTACAATGTTATTTTTCAAGATCATTTGCATGAATTGGTTTTCTATATAATGGCAAATGATACAATGGGAAATATCGCGAAATCCCAGAGTTACAATTTAGGAGATCGATTAGTTGTGAAGATATCTTCAGAGCCAACTGATTTAGCTAGTCAAATAGCCTCCTTCTTGACCAATCCTTTTGTGTTTTCTTTACTTTTTACTAGTGTTATTGCTACTGCTGCGTTATATCGATACAAGAAATCTAAATGATATTGCAACAATAGGTCAAATACTTAATTCAGGAATCTTCCTCTGGTTTGAACAAGAGTATAGTATGTTGCGTTTTACCAGGTGGGATTCATACTTTATTTTATGAAAAAATATACCATAGACAAATGATTCCAAAAATCGAAACTCTGGTCCAAAATTCCGCCACCCTGACGAATCCCAGTCCTTTCGCAACGCTTAAATCAAAAAGTTACCAACGTGTTGCTAGCGCCGGAAAGACTTCCTTAGTCTAACGAAGGCCTTGATTTTTGCGAAACACTTATAAGTGAATTTAGGTATATAAAGGTAGCGGAATCTGAACGGGGATTGAAACGTATTCTGACAGTGATCAGCGCCACGATCCATGATTACAATCAAGAGAGTCTACCTAAGGCCCAATTGATTTTCTAACCCCATGACGATGAGAGGAGAGTTGAGATATGTCATCGCGGAGTGACAGTGCCAAGAAAACGCCCAGGGGAAAAGACACAGGCTTTGCTTGTCCGGAATGCGGAGGCAAAGATGTCGTTCAAGACCTTGAAAAAGGAGAACGGATCTGTGCATCCTGCGGATTAGTTGTTTCTGAGCATCGCATAGACTCCGGCCCAGAGTGGAGAGCATTCACCTCAGATGAGAAGGATGCACGTTCACGAGCCGGCGCCCCGACCAATTACGCGATCCATGATAAGGGTCTTAGCACCATGATCGATTGGAGGGATCATGACTCTCAAGGCAAACGATTCACGGCCAAGAAACGTTCAGAGATCTACCGTTTGAGAAAATGGCAGATTCGTACACGAGTTCACAGTTCAGTAGATAGGAATCTTGCTCAGGCAATGTCTGAGTTAGACCGACTGTCTTCACAGCTTGGACTCACAAAATCAATCAAGGAACTGGCTGCACTGCTCTATAGAAAACTAATCGTTCGACGACTTGCACGGAGCAGGTCAATCGACGCGATGGTCGGAGCAAGTATCTACGCTGCTTGTAGATTACGAAAAGCACCACGTTCCCTCGAAGAGATTGCAAGACACAGCAGAGTGAACCGAAAGAAGATCGGACAACATTACAGGCTTCTCGTGGAAAAACTGAAGCTTCGAATGCCTATCTCTGATCCAGCAAATTACGTCCCCCGGTTCATCACCGAGCTCGAACTCCCAGGTATTGTTCAACAGAAGGTCATCGAGATTCTTGAGATGGCCAAGGAGAACAGGACCCTGGTTACAGGAAGAGACCCCCGAGGTCTTGCAGCAGCTGCCATCTACATAGCAAGTATCCTTACAGACCACAGAGTAACGCAGCGAGATATAGCAATGGCTGCAGGTGTGACAGAAGTGACTGTGCGGAATCGCTACAAGGAACTCGTTCAGAAACTCAACATAACAATGGCGCCGTGATAATACTAGTGAGTAGAAGATTACAAACAAATCGCCACCGAGGGATCCTGAGCCCTCTAGCAAACTCAGGAGAACAATGGAGGGAACTAACGGAATAATGTCAACCAATACATTAGACGAAGGAAGAAGAGAAGGAATAGGAATTGAAACCGCCCCGAAGACATCATGCCCCGAATGTGGAGCACTTGAGGTCATAAGGGATAATGAAAAGGGAGAGGTTATCTGCGCTGGCTGCGGACTTGTACTATCCGATCATCGAATAGACACTGGACCAGAATGGAGAGCTTTTACTTCAGCAGAACGAGACTCCCGATCAAGAACTGGTGCTCCCGCCGCATTTGCCATGCATGATAAGGGTCTATCAACAATGATTGACTGGAGAGACAAGGATGGCAAGGGAGGATCATTTAGTGCAGCACAACGTGCACAGATCTTCAGGCTACGAAAGTGGCAGATAAGAACTCGCGTACACTCAAGTCTCGACCGTAACCTGGCACAGGCTATGACCGAGATTGATAGACTATCATCTCAGCTTGGTCTATCCCCAAGTCTCAAGGAGCATGCAGCTCGTTTGTATAGGAAGCTCATTGCGGGTAGACTATGGAGAAGCAGATCAATCGATGCTACTGCAGCGGCTGCAGTTTATGCTGCATGCAGGCATAGAGGTTCTCCACGTTCAGTGGAAGAGATTGCTGAGCACTCACGCGAAGGCAAGAAGAAGATATCTGCACACTATAGAATGCTAGTAACGAAACTTAAGATACGCATGCCTATCAGTTCACCCGAGATGTACGTACCTCGCTTCATCTCAGAACTCGATTTACCGACGGAGGTGCAGCGAACGACCATGGAGATTCTTGCGAGGGCGAAAGAAGTACGTGGTCTTGTGACAGGTAGAGACCCCAGAGGTCTCGCAGCCGCCGCTATCTACGTCGCAGCAATCATGAACGACTGCAGGGTGACCCAACGAGATATTAGCGGAGTTTCAGGCGTTACAGAAGTAACAATTCGGAACAGGTACAAAGAGCTTGTATCAAAACTCGAATTGACCATGCAGACTCCTGCATTATTAGCAGCAGCATAGTACTAGCTTATGGTCGCAGTTTCCTGCGACCACTTTCTTTTCTTTTTACTGAACATTATTCTAAACGACTTCACACAATCCTTTTCTGACAGTTTCACAGAGAAAAATTGGATGAGGGCTGCAATGAATCAGGATGATTACTAACAAACAAAGGGTCACACGAAACCGCAGCAGAGGAGGAACGATAAAGCCTGTTGGGTCCGTTGTGTATCCTAATTGTTTCAAGCAGTTCTTTCCCTGAGAAGAGAAATTTCTCTGGAACTTATGACCGCGGGAAACCGCGACTACTTTACTTTTGTCACTTTTAGAATCAATATTTTTATTACCCAGCTTTCCTCCATAGTTTTGGGGATTATGATGGATATGAAAACAAGAAATATTATCATTGCAGTTCTAGTGATTTCTATTATCTCTGTTGGAACGATTGTTGTTCTTAATCCAAATCTGTTAGGATCTGGAACCCTTCTTCATTATGAGCGGGTCTACACAGGTGAAAAACCTGTTATGCTCATAGTTGGTGGATTGAAGGATTGTGTATTGACACTAGGATATGAGGACAACGAGGACCTGATGTATAGAATCGATGTAGAGCTCTATGATTCGAGTGAAACAATCTATTTCGAGTACAGGGGTAATGGTATTGGTGACTATCAGCATTTTATTGATATCAACACTGGCAGTCACTGGGGTTCAACGACCCGAGCAAAGACCATGAACATCACTCTTGGTAGCGGTCATGCATATTACATCTCTCTTGGTGGTGACAGCAACTCTGCAAACGTCACAGGAAACATCGTGTTCGATAACAATGCAACACTTGGAGGAGAGGAGTTTGCTTATCTCTTTCCAGGTACACTGAACCTTGTCTTTACTGAGGATATTGACTACTCACAGGGCGGATTGGACATGGACATCGGGAAAGATAATGAAGAAATATCATCAGTAAATATGTATATAGACCTACCGGACGGTATGGACGGCCATGCCATATTCAGGTCAGAGAGCATGAGCATCTCCACCACTGGCTGGACCATGTACAAGCAGACGGTCTCTCCTCCAGAGAAGTGGTACAGGACATCTGAGAGCCCTACTAAACCATTACTTGATATTGACAAGGTGTTTGGAGATAGTATTATGGCATCACTATTGAACTAAGAATTACCAAATACTCGAGTAAATTAGAATAAAATAATGGGTGTAGCGTGTCCTGAATGCGGTAAACAAGTGGAAGTTGGAGGAGGAACGCTAAGGCCTGATGGTTCCGTTATTTGTCCTAATTGTTTCAAGCAGTTCTATCCTTGAGAAGCGAAATATCTCTGTAACATAGTGCAAGCAAATGGTCGCAGGAAAATGCGGCCACTCTCTTTTCTTTTCAATATTCTCTGAATCAGTTGAATTCAAATTACCACATCGGGCTATCTTAACAATCATACACTGCAATTGTTAGAGCATATCTATCACATCTTGCCAAGTATATAAGAAAAAGACCCCAAATAGAATAGTAAAACAGATTTTCGACCGAATGGAGTTGTTCTTTTTATAAGCAATGGTAATTTAAAGGTCTATTATACCTCTAATTATGATTTGGAGTTTTATGAATATACTGAAATTGAAGCACAACACAATTAGTCTGGATAGGTGACTACAATGTACGGTGTGTTACATGGATTCCGAGTCACTATTGGATGCAATGAAGACAATTGAATCGGAAGTTGTAAGGGAGGGAGACCACCTTGATATCACTCAAGATCGAGAGTATGAGAGTCCGAACTATCACAGACTTCACGTTGTTGATATGCTACGGGATAACAAGGTAAAGTCCTCGGTCTATGTAAGCAGGGTGGTCTTCAAACCTTCACCGGAAGAAACCCATCTAGAATCATTTCTCCCCGCTCCTTGGTAGACCCTCCTTTCCGAAGAATTCAAGAAGCGGGATTTATTACCCCGATAAAGGGGAAAAGATGTATAGAACCTTGGCTAGGAAATTCATTGGCATTTCTGATGGTCAAATAGATGAAGAAATTGAAACCTTACGAGTAGGAAAGGAGTATACTCTTATTCACCCGCTCTCGGCACCTGCAGAGACCCTGGAGAGATTGTTGCCAACCAACATAAATATTGATGAAATTCTGAGGAAGATTCCAGAGAAACAGAAAGAGATAGCTCATCGTATAGATATCTCAAAATTACCCAGTGATCGCCCTCCAGGATTTATTGGACAGGCAGCCCTATTTGAAGTCATGAGAGAGATGAATTGCGATTTTTCGTTCTCTCTTAGTAATGACGATCTAACGGAGGAATTTCTATTCTTCCAAGTTCTGGCTAAATCACAATTCTCTGTCGATTTTCTCGGATATGAAAAAGATCACTTTTCAGTCGATCTGTATTTTGAACCTTGGGATCGAGGGAGAAGAAGTGATCGTCGGACTAAGATTTGGACCGATAGAATTCTCAGTGTGTATTTCTTTCGAATTCAGCAAAATCTAGATTTTTACAGGAAACCGGAACTTAGAACGATCATCAAGCAAACCCTGAAAATTCAGGACAAACGTGGAAGTACTACTTCGCGAGTGCAAAATTGGCTTAATTGTTCAATCTCAAAAGCCAAGAAAATCAACAAGATTTTCAATTCATTTTCACTAGTACATCGAATTAATACACTAAATCTTCCAAGAGCTGGTTTGGTAAGAACAGTTCAAGAAAGTAAAATCGTTCCAAAGCCCACCAATCTGGAGTTTTGGTTTCACGGAACTAAAATGAAAGATAATAGTCCCACATTCCTGGTTGGTAAAATCGATAGGAAATCACAGGGCGAAGATAGAACATTGGAACTGGAAGCAGTTAGATTGAATTCGGAAATGTACGATGATCGATTATCTCGGTGGAGCTTTCCACAAGATTTCAGTGATATTCAATCTGTTAATACCCTTCATCAATTGTTCGACTATAGTAATCTAAATGCGATTGATACAGAAATTGCAATATCAGAACGTGATTTGTTCTATCTAGGTATATCTAGAATGTCATACTACAATAGGCTAACATATGATGAAATTTCTAGGTATCTGGATGTTCAGGTATCCGATGTACAAGATGCGTTTCGAAATTTATTCAGAAAGAAACTCATCAGGAATATCTTCAAACCCTGCGCTTCAGGGCTTAGCGAATTTATTGTAATAGGAGTAGATGACAATCCGAATTGTATTATTCCATTTCTTGGATCGGTTGTTCAGGTAGCTCCAACTTCTACATTGAGAGTGTCTAGAGATTTCAACCATGCATGCATGTGGCACAATCTTCCAAAATACCTTGTGAACGAGTTCACCACAAAAGTAAATCAAATAGGTCGAGAGTGTAATGTAGACCCTGACATTTTCAAGATTACTACATTCAAACCATTCCATCTTTCTAGCATCATGTCATTACTTGGACATTAGGCCCTGAAACGACAAATTGGAGTAGGAGGAGATTTGATATTTTCGCATAGCACATATTAGCTGCTGCACATTCATATGTTGGTAAGTCTAGTATGTTCTTTACTATTTATACTTGTCAACATTTCATTGCCAATTTTGGGAAAAAAAGCTCGTTTGAGAGTGAAAAATTCGCACTATTGAGCACACGGTTTTCCTAGGACTCCGAGCCTTCAGTTACATCATTGATATTCGTGAAACGACAATGATGTACAATAAGAATAACCAAAAATCTGCTGACCCTACTGATAAACATCCTGAGCCTTGGAGTTTTGTTTCCGTCATCTATAGTGACCCAACGGACAAGCATCCTGAGCCTTGGTAGTTATCTATTGATAAGGTCCTTGATTTCAAGGTAGGAGTCAAAGGACCTTTTGTTTTTATTTTTATGTTCCAATACTCACAATCGATTTCAAATATCTCAATGGTTACATGTATTATAGCTAAAAACATATGATACAAATATCAGACTGATAATGTGTTTGTTGGATGCAGACTTCATGAAGTTTCGAGTTAAGATATTCCTTCCGAGCGGAGACACCAAATGTGGCTACTTGTCTTATACAGTTGAAGGACCAAAACTCGCAGATGACAAAGATATGAAGGTCAACACCCACCAGAAAGGGATTCATCTCTCTATCATAAATCCATCAAGCTATGATCAGATTACATCGATATTTGAAAAGGATAGATTTGAATTAGCTGGAACAATATTCACCAAGAAGTACAGTAAGAAAGGAGACAAGAAATACGATCTCTATCCTCCAAGCACTTCGGGATGGGCAACTCATTTATCACGTGAAGGAAAAGAAATTCAAGTTTCACTTCAAAAAATGATTGGTGATTCAAGATACCTACTCAGCATCGTCGACCGTGAAGATGAAAGTCTTATTCGATTGCATCCGATAAGAGAGTATGAAGCTAATATCCTACTAATGGAATCTGATTGGGATTTCTATGGAAGGATATTCGGTTCACAAGAACCAGATGGAGAATCTCTAGCAAAATTACTTCAAACTCCAGCACCTCCATGGTCAGCGCTAACAAAGTTAGTTCAAGGAGTCAACGTTCCGAATTTTCAGAGATATGAAACAGTAAAAGAAACATTATCCCAATTAGTTCCTGAGAATTACTCAGAGAAAACAAGAGAAGAACTAATGGTGTTCCTTGCATGGACCACAAGAGTCACAATTCCAACAGAAGATCCACTTGATTACCTTGAATCAGTACAGAAGAGATTCAAATCCGGATTACTTCGAGGTCTTGTATTTGGTCACATTCATTGTTTGATTCAAGGGGTAGAACCTCCCAATTATGTACGAATTTTGG
>SDNZ01000139.1 GCA_004524565.1 Candidatus Thorarchaeota archaeon | reverse complement strand
TGACAAGAAGAAAGGCAAGAAGAAGGGTAGGAAGGATACTGAGGAAGTTGATTCCGAACCTGAGACATCTATTGAAGCTGAAGAAGTCACAGAGGAAGAACCAGAGATTGTTGAGGCTGAAGAGCTAGACTTCGATGAGACTCCTGAGGATACCACTGAAGAATAATCTCATTCGATGTGCATTCAACGAGTGGTCAATACTGTAATGGGGGGTTGTTTCAGTGAGTAGTGTAAGTCAGCGACCTGTTAGTAAGAGGTCTAGTGCATCATTATTCTACATGTTAGCAATTGGAACTGGAGTCATGAGAACTCTTTCCGTTGTATTTGATGTTGTAGCGATTAATACTATTCAGATTAACCCATTAATCTATGGTTTTCTAGCACAGTGGGTGAGTTTCTTAGTCACTGTTACTCTAGTTGCATTTGTAAGTATTCGACAAACGGTAGATGGTAGACGGCAATCACTTGGCTACAACCTTGATCCAGACTTTGATAGATTACGAATGCTGCCAAAGAAACCTATGCTATATCTGATGGCATCTGGATTCTTTGCTGGGATATCCACCCTGTCTTATTATATCTTAACAGGTGCAGCAGACGCATCTGCTGTTCTTCCCTATGGTCAATTAGTGATAGTCTATTTACTCATGGGTGACCTATTGGCTGAAAAGGACACTCCAACAATTATTGAGATTCAATCTATCATATCGATACTCTTTGGAGTTCTATTGATTGGAGCTACGCCTGTTGGCTTTGATATCAGCTCATTACTCATCGTTCTTGGACCCATGAACATCTCTGCTGCCTTTGTTACATACTATCAAAGGAAAACAAAGCGATATGAAGTCCGGCCCGGACTCAGAGTAGATTCTTTGAATATGCGGGTGTGGAGTCTTCTCGTATTGAATTCAGTGATGACAGTACTCATCATACCACTGATGCCTGCGGATTCACTCCAGGTAATGATTGATAATTTTATACCTCTTTTCTGGATGATGGTTGGATCTTCAGTTACTATATTCTTAGCTTTGGTTATGTATGCACGGGCACTTGGAAAAGGTTCAATGTCGGTGGTGAACTCACTTTCTGCAATTTCAGTAGTATTGGGGGTTCCAATAACACTGATTGGAAACATCTTCATCCCTAACGGTTTTGGAATTATTGAAACCGACCCCTTCATGTGGATTCTTACCATTTTGGGTATCATACTTGTTATGATTGGGATTCTTGCTCTCCAAGCTGCGGATGTACGTTCTATTGTCTTAGTTAAGGTGAAACCCATGGTTGGCGACATTCTTCCTGAACTATTTGATATCAAAGGAGTAGAGAATGCTGCTGCACTTGCAGGAACTCAAGATTACCTACTTGCTATTAAGAGCAGAAATTTGACTAAAACGAGGACGAAGATACTAAGTAAAATCTATTTGATACCTGGAATTGATAATATCGAAACTTTAGTTGTAATTAGAGAATATAAGTAAAAAAGAGGAGTTAGAAAAATGGCTGATACTGTAAAAGCATACGTACTGATGGAAATTGAGATTGGAAAGACAGATTCTGTTGTAGAGCATATCAGAAGTATTCCACAAGCAACCAGAATTGCTATCACTACAGGTGTATATGATATTGTTGTACTCCTGGAAGTTGCTAGTCTTGAGGAACTCTATGATATCACTGTTCACCATATTCACAATACTCCAGGAATTAAAGACACTCAAACAGCTGTAGTAGAGAAAATGATGACCATCTAAATACTGGAACCAGAGATTTAATTTTCAGATCGGGTAGTCATTCAATAACATATTTCAACTCGTACTCTAATTCATGGTGTGCATATCTCTTTGAGATATAACAACGTTTCATGATGGTGATACAATTGGATGAAGTGGTGATTTCTGGACTAACGAAAAATTTTGGTGATCTCTGTGCGGTCGATCATATTGAACTCAATGTGCCTAAAGGTTCAATCTATGGCCTCCTTGGACCAAATGGGGCTGGAAAATCTACAACGATTAGACTTCTCTGTACATTACTGAAACCCAATGATGGGTCAGCAACTGTCGGAGGTTTTGATATCGTCGAATCTCCTGTGGAAGTTCGAGAGATAACTGGCGTCTTACCTGAGGAGGGTAATCATACCCTGTACCAGACATTGTCTGCATATGATAATCTGGATTATTTTGCCAGACTCTATGATGTTCCTGAAGATAAGATATCTAAACGAATTGAAGAATTACTTACCTTCATGGATTTATGGGAACGAAAAGATGACCCTGCAGGAGAGCTTAGCACAGGAAATCGCCAACGACTGGCTCTCTGTAGAGCTTTGTTACATGAACCTCAGGTTGTACTTCTTGATGAACCTACAGCTGCATTAGATCCAGTTGCAGCTAAGCGAGTTCGTGAACTCATCCTCAGCTTGTCTGAAAAATATAACCAGACATTTTTCGTGAATAGCCACAATTTAGCTGAAGTTCAAAGGATGTGTGATAGAATCGCTATCATAGACGAAGGAAAGATTTTACTCAGTGGCGGCACTCAGGAGCTACGCCAAAGGCTTCAAGCAACTCAAAATTTCAGAATTCGGGTTGTAGAAAAGCTGGAAAAAGCTGGTTCTATTGCAGAGTCAATGGATTTTGTATCATCAGTGAAGAGGGAAGCTGATTCCATCATTGTAACCATTGATGATCCTATAGGGAACAACTCAACACTCATGCAATCACTACTTTCGCAAGGTGTAAAAATAATAGAATTTGCTGAAGAAGAAACGACATTGGAAGATCTCTACCTTGATGTTATTAAAGGAGGTGCAAAGTAATGGCGTTATACAAATCAATGCTGGTTGCTAAGACCGATCTTAGGATGGCTTTGAAGGTTTCCTACGTAAAATACGGCCTTATCGGTATAGCTGCACTTGGACCAATTATGATGATAGCTATTGTCGGTTTTATGGTGTTAGCTGACCCTCTTTATGCTGTATTTTTCTTACCATCTCTAAGTGCATTAATGTCTCCTATGTTGGGAATGATGGCTATCATGCCTGCTGCATTGATATCTGCTAATGCTCTAGTAGGCGAACGGGAGCAGAATACGTTGGAACCACTTCTAAACACTCCACTTACAGACCGTGAACTCCTAATGGGTAAGCTCTTGAGTTCATTCATTCCAAGCTTTGGTCTTCTCCTCGGTTCAATATTAGTTACGGAAATTGCCACAATTATCATCCTGCTGTCTGTTGGTGCACCAATTGTTCTTGTTCCTGGCCTACCTGGTCTCTTTTTACTGCTGACCGCTGGTCCGACAATGATCATCGCAATCGTTTCAGTTATGATACTAATCAGTGGAAAAGTCAAACGTGTCTACGAAGCCTACCAGACCTCTGGAGCATCTATTCTTATTTTCATGATTCCAATGATGTTGCCTATATTTACCTTAGAAGGATCTGGAGCTGTGGATATGAATTCTGTCTGGGTGACGAATATCATTACATTCTTGATAGCGTTAATACTCGCTGCGGTTACATGGGCGTTGGCAATACGACGTTTCAACCGTGATACAATGATCTCTATGTAAAGTGAAGGAGGGCATTTTGCCCTCTTCCTTCTTCTTTTTCACTGGCTCTAGTCTTGTATTTTCTTCAATCCTGTTGGGTATCGTTTTGCTAGATCTCTATAGACTTGTTTAAACCGTACAAGTTCTTCTTTATGATGATCCTTCACATCACTAATTATCTTGGCTGGAATTCCAACAACTATTTTTTCATCAGGCACCTCAAAACGTGCTCGCACAACAGCTCCTTCCCCAACAATTGCCCAGTTCCCCACTATGGCATAATCGGATACTATCGCCCCCATCCCAATGACTGCATCATCTCGGATAGTAGCATTGTGAATTATACATCCATGACCTAGCGTGACATCATTGCCTATCATGGTATTCTCACCGGGACGTGCATGTATGATTACGTTATCCTGGACACTAACTCCGTTTCCGATTTCTATTTCGCCATAATCACCCTTCACTACAGCTCCTGGAGCAACGTAGCATTCCTCACCAATAGTGACCTTTCCGATGACTGAAGCTGTATGGCTGATGTATGTGTTCTTTCCAATGACGGGAATCCTGTCTTCAAATTCATAAACACCCATCTTGAAACCTCGCATATGCTATATCCTCCGTTCGTTATTAGCTTGAAGGTTGGTGATAGATTCGAATAACATATGCCCGAAACGCATAAGTTCTCGATTTCCAATCGATTTCACCACAGTGATTGAAACCCAGAGGATGTATAACCTTGTCAGAGAATGAAGATATACCTCAATTTCCTATTCTACGAGGTGAGTCTGTTAGCGAAAGTGGAGAGTTCTCAGGAACAATTCGATTAGTATGTACAAAAGAAGATCTTCATCGTGAATGGGCAGCTGATGACATTATTGTGCTTGATTCCGAGCTTGAAACTTTCTTCAGTGAGAACCCAAAAGCACTAGCAGATTTGTTCAATACCGTTCGAGTTGTCATTGCAGAATTCGGTGAATCTCTTGGTAATTTTGCCACCACTGCAACTGAAAACATGGCAATTGGTGTTGTTGGAGTGAAGGATGCTACACATGTCCTTGAGGACGGGATGCACGTAAGATTAGAAGCAACTGAGAATCAGTGTGATATTTTCTTTATTGATTGACTGACCTCATTTGTATTACCCGCTTTAATCATCAAGGCTTTATGTTACAATGCAGTGTGCCAAAATAGAGGTTTCAATATGGGAGATTTAGAGGAGGCAATAAGTCGCAAATATCTTCTGATTGATACCTGGGATGTCAGACACCAGCATTTTCTAAATGCAGGATTCGGAATCCTGATTGTTATAATATATGGAGCATACATGTGGCTTGTCTGTTCTATGACGCCTAGTATAACTACTTCCTTGTTACTACTTGGGTCTCAAATTGGTCTAGGTTTGCCTACGACTCGTGCATTCTATGATTTTGGAGTTGCAACACGCAGAAAATTAAAATTCTATAATGCTGAAATACTTGGGTCCGAAATCGAATCTGAAGATCTAAGGATTAATACTGGCGATATTCCTCTGGTTTTTGAACAATTGGATATTCAAATCCGAAAATTTGATTCAGGGGCAATTGATGACCTCAATGATCTTGTATGGTTTGCAATAGTTGTTTGGGCAGTAATTTCATCTGTAGGAATTTTTATGGATCTTAATGGAATCCCGTTATGTACCATTGGCGCTGTCGTATTAGGAATTCTGTGCGTTATCAGCTATTCCAGTGGATATAGAACAGTTCAAGGATTTTCTTTTGAAGAAGATCTTCATCATCTGGAGTTCTATATTGAGAAGTGTATAAAAGAAACAGATGCTGCTCTCCCCGAGATAAATGGGCAGACAATTCTTCAACTAGCTAAGCATGGTAGAAGATTCGTCTTGCTAGATATCGTATTGGAGTTCGTACTACCACTGGATTCAGTTATTGAATATCATCTTGGTTTATCTTCGCTCTTTCAGGAGCGAGCCATAATAACTGCGCCCCCAAAATATCTTGACATTATCTATAGCGAATTCAAAAAACTTCCATTTGTCAAAGATTCAGAATGGATTCTTGAGCAAATAACGACCCAATCCGGACGGATTATCCGAATTGTGAATTCAAATACAAATCTATGTATTTGTGACCGTTCAACTTTTGTCATTAATCCCGAGAGTGTAGATAAGAATATCAATGAATCAAAAGAAGTATTCTCAGAGGTAAGCAGAATTCTGAAGATGTCATTAGATGTGAATGGTTAAGGAAATTAACTTGATAACATCGATATTCATAATAGCCTACAATTCCGTGAGACCATAGAAGATGATAATTGGAGGTAAATGTAGTTGAAGGTCAAGCTGAAAGTAGAAAGTAAATGGCTTGATCTTGAACGTAAGAGCATGTCCAAGATGAAACGGAGTTACGAAGACTGGGAACGTGAAACGCTTCAGAAAGCAAAAGACGCTTCTGATTTGCGTGACCTAAGAAAAGTATTCTACGAATTAGGCGACCGTTGGGAATTTGACCAAGCCACAGGTGCTTGGTTGGCTGGTAGTGAGCCTCTTGATACAATAGGTCTAATATTACGAATGCCTGGGCTTCGACCTAACAAAGAACGATACGTCGTTTATGCATTTATGGCATATTCTAAGGGACTAACTCAGCAATTTGATCACTTAGGTGACAAAGAACGTATCATTGTTGAGCGTGATGTAAAGTCGGGAAACATTCAGTGTTGGTCAACTACAGGTCATGGTTCAATGGATTTGTTTCCAACAGACCTAACACAATTTGGTTCTATCGAAAAAGCCCTGGATTCATCCTATCTCCTAGCTCAACCAGGGGATCATGCACTTCGAATTGAACTCCCTGCAGCTTCTGGTCTTCTTAACACTTTTATCAAACAGCTCTGGGATATTGCAGGAGGTTCCAAATCATTTCATACCAAAGATATTGATGTGCTTACAGCTAATGATATCGAATCTTCATTAGATTTCAGATTTCATCGATATGCTGCATCAGTCATTGAACTTGACAAAATCTGGCGGCATTTTACTGGAAGCACTGTAGAATGGGCGAAAGAACGTGTTCTAGATAAAATCCCTGATCATATTGAAGAGCGTGATAAACAATCACTAAGGAAAATTGAAGGACTATTGCATATTCTCTGGTTCAGACCACCATTTGAACAATTACAGCCAATTGAATCACTCTATGAAGAACTCCAATCCGAGCCAACGCCAACTGAAACACAGAGAACTCTAGTTCCCCTTCTGGGAGAACTTGCATATTCTCTGACGGATATTATAGAGAAAGCAAAGTATCTCAAGTGGAAGAGTGTTATTGACAGGAAGAGCTTCAGTAAGAGTGACGTCTTCAAAGGACTTGATCTTTCAACCATTGAACGGGAAGCGTTTGCTGCTGCTTTAGAGGATATTTTGAAAGAGCACACCCTAGCATACATCGGTTATCCAGAACGAGCTACGATGAAGAACAAGGTCATGAGAGTACTTCTTGGTTCAATAATCTTACCTATGAGAATATTATCATCATTCTTGGAAACTGTTAGACGACCACTGAGGCAACTGCTTCAGAAACGAGAAAAAGAAACCACTTGCAATGGTAATGAATCGTCTTCGGATACAGAAGAAACCTCTGATTCTAGCTAGGTGGACCGGGGAATATATCCAGCAGCTCTGTTATCCTGTCAATAACAACAATACCTTCTGGTGCAATATCTCTCTCTTTCTCATCTGACCAAACCGTAAGTACTGGAAGCATCTCAGCTCGTAATGATGCTTCAACATCAGCATTTACGAGATTGCCTACATATGCACATAATCTGGGATTAATCTTGATATCTTCTGCGGCCTTTAGCAGAGTAAATGGACTTGGTTTTGCATAACCTACAACTGCAGAATAATGAACGGTTGATAGTAGATGTTCTATTCCCCACTCTCTAAGAAGTTTTTCTGGATCGTCGAATCTCCTAGTACAGACTCCTAGAATATATCCTCGATTCTTCAATTCCTCAAATGTTTCCTTAGCTCCTTCCACTAACGATTCCCAGTATGTGTTCAGGATTTTTTTCCACTGTTTCTCCATTTCCATGAGCTGTTCATCAGAAACATCCGTAAATCCAAGGGCTTCAATAAAGACTCTGTTTGCTTCGAGCCAATCTTCTGCTTGCTTTCCCCAATGGATTCCAACTCTATTTTCAACTTGGAACTTGGTGAGAAATTCAACAACGATGTCAAGTACTTCCCTGAGTCTATCATCATCGAATTTCGAAAGATCGAATCCTGCAGATTCCGCTGCCATTCGATGGATATCAATTGGACTCCTATTCGTCTTTGTAATGGTGTGATGAAGATCAAAAAGGATGGCGCGAATTCTGTCAATCTTTTCGGTATCAGGAGTCATAGAAATCACACTTCATCCGAAATGATCTTCCTCTAAAAATGAAGTGGTTACATTATCTAACTAGCGACATGTAGGAATATAATAATTCATAAACCTTTATTCTCGAATTAAAGCCTTATGAGCCCTTATATTTTTTTCAATAATCCTAGTATCTTCAAGTTTCATTATATACTAATTCTCTACGGAACTTCTTGGTGATCAAATGCAGACATACAAAAAGAT
>SDNZ01000138.1 GCA_004524565.1 Candidatus Thorarchaeota archaeon | reverse complement strand
CTGGATTCTCTGCTCTAACAGGATTCACATCAATCTGGCTCTTTCCGGTGACAAACACATGAAATCTATCTCCTTCAAGGTCATAGTCGATTGTTGCACCTTGCTTGAGACCATCGAAGATCTTTGGATGTCCTCTCAGATATTCCATGAATTGTTTCTTGAGTGGGTTCTCATCTGCAACCTTCCTTTTCTTTGCCTCTTTAGCGAATGGAAGTAGGAACTCGGGCAGGTCAAGAACCGGAAGATCACTCTCAATATGCTTTGCGCCATCCACGAGACCCCTATGACAGAAAGGACATGCAGTGACCAGAACCTCAGCTTCTGTTTCTTCTGCCTCACGGATTCTATTTCCTGCTACATCATTGGCTAGTTCTCCAAAACTACCCTTGACTCCACCGCCGCTGCCACAACAGTGTGCGTATCTCTTGTTTGTTTCCATCTCAACCAGTTTTACATTCTCTACAGACTCAATCACTCTTCTCGGAGCTTCGTATACTTCCGCGTGTCTTCCAAGGTGACAGGGATCATGATATGTTACCTTGAGTGGTTTTGGTGATGCAAAGGCTACTTTACCTTCAGTAATCAACTTATCAATAAACTCGGTCACATGAAGGATCCTGAAGTCATACTTGTATCCCTCATTTGGAACATCAATTTTCCATGTGCGATAGCAACCTGCACATGCAGTTACAATAGTTTGTGCACCTGTGGCTTTCATTTGTTCAAGATTTCTCTTGGTGATTCGCTCGAAGGATTTTGTTCTACCCAATCTAAGAAGGACACTTCCACAGCACTGCTCATCTGGTAAAATAGTATAATCGATTCCAAGCTTATCGAATAATTCCACTGTAGTTCTAGCAATCTCCTGTTCTCGATAGGAACTTGTACATCCTACATAGTAGATGACAGGAGCCTTCTCCGGCCATTCACGATTTCCAAATACCTCAAGTCTTTTCCCACTGGGTTCCTTGTATGGGTTCCCCATCTCGTTGATGGAGTCCTCAATCACTTGATGCTTTGGCATTACGAACTCATTCTGAACAAGGTCCCTGCGAAGAGCTTCCATCATGTCTGGAAGATTCACACCGTCCGCAGTTGCGGTACAGGTCTCCATACAGCTCTTGCAAGTTGTACAAGTATATGCCCAGTCTGCAATATCATTACTGAGAGGAATTCGCTCGTTCAAGAGGTCGTTCATGATCATGATTCGCCCTCTTGCTGCATATGCTTCGAAGCCAAGCACATTCTTGATTGCGCACGGGAGGTATACATCTCGATTAGATGCTACTGTCTTGTCTGCTAGAGAGCAGTCTCCACATCGTGCGCATAGCCACATTTCATCTTCGTACTTTGAGAGGTTCTTGAAATTCGTAGTCAACTTAGTTACCCCCCTTGAAGACCTCTGGTGCAAAGATATTATCTGGGTCAAGTGCCTTCTTTATCTTCCAATATGTATCGAGGAAGTTTTTGTCTGCTTTCTTAACAACCCGTTCCTCCCATAATAATCCACTCCAGTACGGACAAGCTCCAGTATCAAAGATTTCATCGAGCATCTCATTCCATGCTTTGAGTGCCATCTCCATCTTGTCCTTTGTTGGAACGAAGATAGTTATCCACCCAGTAGCATAGGCTCTGTCTGCTGCTAAGCAACTAGCAATCCATTTGATATCATTGTCAAGAAGCTTGTATTTTTTGAATATGGCCCATAATCTATCCATGATCTCGGGAATCCTGTTTATCGGGCGTAGATGACATGTATTCAACCAGAAGCCATTATTGTACAGTGGTTGAACAAGATTGAACATCTCCGACCAGTGCATTTGAGCGGCGAAATTCCCGATATCCTTTGCTCCGTATTTTTCAGACATCTCTCGGAGTATCTCCATCTTGCGATTTGCTAATTGTAAATCAGTTTCCTGCACAATAGCTGAGATAAATGCGTGAATTTCCTTGTGCTTGTTCAGAAGACCCGGGAAGAATGTTTCTGTTGATTGTCTATCTGCAAGTAGAATCAATTCTTCAGTGAATCCATATCTCTGAGCTTCGAGCATGAAGTCAGTTGCTTCTTTGAGAGTCTTGAATCCAAAGTCCCCGTAAGTGAAGAATTCTGCCTTTGGATATATCTTGAGAGTAACTTTCGTCTTGACCCCAAGTGTACCATGGTCTCCAAGGAATACACCTGTGAGATCATTGAATGAGGTGTACCTTCCGAATAGTTGGGCATCAGGATTCCACCCAGTTCCTGTTCGGATCACTTCTCCATTTGCTAGTACTACTTCAAGTGATACGACACCTTCAGTGGATGGTCCGTACTTGGATGCTGCATAACCTATGCTGTTGATACTTACCGAACCTCCAACTGTCCCTACGTTTCCACCATAAGGGCCACGGAAACCTAGCTTATACCCTCTATCGTCAAGACGATGTATGAGCTCCGCCCATCTTAGTCCTGCTTCTGCGGTGACAGTCATGACATTCTCATCAATTTTAATGACTTTGTCCATATTCACCATATCAAGCATGACGACATTAGGTACTCTTGGTAGGACTGCTCCACAGATTCCATTACGCCCGCCAGCTGGAACAATGGGTGTCTTGGTACGCGCACAGAGTTTCACAATCTCTTGAACTTCTTCTACTGAGTTTGGCATTACAATAATCCCAGGTCTCTCAGCCTCGAGATGGCATGCATCTTGAGCATAAGCTGCGATAATGACTTGATTATCACTGACCCGTTCTTGTGATGTTATAGAAACAAGTTCGTTATAGAGTGGATGATTTTTGGAAGATTCAACGACAGTCATAGTTGACCCTCTAGTTATAGCAAAACACGGCGATATATGAAATCAGTGTTGTGATATCCAAAACAAACGAATATTAGAAATACATTAGCAATCTCAAGTGAAGATCACTTTGTCAAGACGTTTGCTATTCTTTCCGCAAGAGTAAATTGAAACGACTCCAACCGCTGTAGCTGGATATTCTCAACTTCACCCTTTTTCTTTAAGGATGATTCGAATATTATGACTCTATCAATCTGATAGACATTTTGCAATTGGAGCTAGAATCAACATCCCAATCATTGCTATTGGAAATATCCAATATGCATTACCAATAAAAACTTGCCAATATTCTAACGTTTCAGTTGAAACTCTTATCTCGTTAGCTGTCCAACCGACAGTTGTAACAAGACCAATAATAAAACCTACGATAAGAAATGCAATTATCCATATTTTCAATTCACCCATCTAAACCACACATCCTTGTAAATTGCTCATATCTAATCGCGTGCTTCATTATATTACTTTCCATTTGATTGGCGCCAAATGTTGCAGTATTAAATAGGCCATTCCTAATTACACACCCAAATTCATACCCACGTATGTACCCAAGTAATACACCAGTATAACACCGCAATTGTCTGTATTTTATGAACAGTTTATATGAGAAAAACTCCATAGGAAACTAAGGTCTGTTATCATACAGTTCCAAAACCCAGTGAGATGAGCAACTTGAGTTCAAGAATAATCAGTCCAACAGGACCTGGCCTATCCGTGAAACTTTTCCATTTTGAAGTAAACCGGTTAACACCGGCTCAGTTGGAATCAAAGCTTTCAAGTGTACAATACACTCCTCCAACAAAGGATACTCCAAGTGAAGGATTCGCCAGCGTAGAGAGTAAAGCAAGAAAAGTTCGAGCAGAGTTCACGATTAGTTATCGGGTGCCCGTTCGATATTACGAAGGTAATGAAGTCAAGAAAAATTATTACATGAGTGTCGAAAAGGGAATGGTTCTCGTTGATTTCGGCAAGAAGATTGTTGAAATACGTGGTTCAGATAGAATAGCAAGACGATTTCGGAGATTCATCTATAGTGAGTTTTCTGAGAATGCTCCTAGTCTACTACCTGTAGATCTCGTTGAATCAAAGAGCGCCAAGAAATTCTATGCCTCAATAATCAAGGCTAGTGAACTCAAATCAAAAGAAAATACCAACATTCTCTATGCAGTATATTCCAATATTACTGCGCAGAGTCTTCGAAGAGCAGATTTCAGAGGTGACTACTTACAAAACAAGAAAGAAGTCACTGTCTATGGAACCATGCATGGTGGGACGATAGCTCTCTTTAGCGGAACGATTACATATCCAAGTAATACACCACTAAAGACGGTCGTCAATTGCGAAAGTGGTTCTTTGTTTATTTACAAGACTGAAGATGGTATTCTAGAGAAGGATGCACGCTGGCTTATCGATGAAATGATAACTGCTGCGACCGAGTAGTAAGTTGATTCGGGATGGTGATTACTGTCCCGATTCATCTCACCCACAATGAGATTACATCCAGTCCTTTGCATCTCTCTTAATGCCGATTATAGTACGAGTATTTTCAATATACCATCTAGTCTTATCTCTAAAGATTGGCCAGAACTCAAAGAAACTCTGTGGATCATCTGTTTCGATAAGAAGAAATCCACTCCAATCAGAACCCCACGCATGTTTATAGTCCCCAATCAACCTTAGATGCTCAGGCCAGCTCCCTTTTCCGAATTCATCCCAGAATTCCTTTGCTTTGCCTGCTTGCTCCGGAGTCATTACTTGAAATCGATAGAACACAATGAATCCATAGGTCATCTGAGTTACACCGAGTGTGGAGATAGTACTCTTGGATAAAAACATTGGGACTTGATTTTAAAATAACTTTCTGCGAACACTAAAATACAAAGTTGTGTTAGTAATTGAGTCTACCAATTCGCGCGTGAGGAAGGGCCGCTTTATTTAGAACACGGCTGCTATTCAAATGAAAAGCGTAAATGGGAGCGGAATATATATGTTTGAAAAAAAAATAATTTTGAGCTTTCTTTTTGTGTCACTGTTTGTCACTTCAACTCTAACCATAGGAGTAGGGATGTTATCAGTACCGCAGAACGCTCTTTCAAATGCAGATCAAGGAGCGGTTCCAGCAGGATACCCCTCTATAGATCTTGATAATCGGAATACGCCTGTTTCGATACTTGTGTATAATGAGTTTGCTGACATTATAACCCCAGGTCCAATAAACGAGTTCAGGAATACAATAACTGCAATAGAGAATACATTTGGTCCGGAATTTCACTACGATAATCTAACATCATACACGCAGTTAGCTGCTGCACTTCCTAATTATGATATTCTACTATTGCCAGAGCAAGAAAATATGAACCAATCACATTTGGATGCAATAACAAGTGAATGGAATTCTCAAATTACCGCTTTTGTTAATGGTGGTGGAATTGTGATTGCATTGGACTGTAACGGTGTAAGCCCTTCGGACCTAGGATCAGGTCCAACCATGAAGATACTAAATGAAACAGGGTTAATGACTGTCTATACACCTTACAGTGGTTTTGGATGGGCTCTTAATCTTGTCAATGCTACTGACGCACTTGCACGTGGTGTTTCATCCTCTTGGACTGCACCAGATGGATCTGTTCGTTTTGTAACGTCAGATGCGACTGTCGTAGTAGATGATGGGGCCTCTGCTATTGTGGCTCACAAAATCATTGGAGCTGGCCATGTTGTATTATTGGGATTTGATCTCTTTACTACCGAACCTAATTCTGAGATTCTCTTGGCAAATGCAATTCGACTTTATAGGCATGTTGTCTTTGACCATTCGCATGATAATCTTCCATCTGTAACAGGAAGCTACAGCCTATTTGCTAATGATCTAGCAGAGAATGGATTTGCTGTTTCTGGAATGGATACATTTGATGCAGCTTATTTACAAGCAGCAGAGGTTCTAGTTATTCCTCTAGCCGATTACCATGGAGTAGCAGAGTACACAACTTCTGAGATTGATGTGATCGAGGATTTCGTGAGTTCCGGTGGTGGTCTATTCATTATATCCGATGCATACGCATATGGAAATGTGACTGATCCTGTCAATGAGAGATTTGGTTTTGTTAGAAACAAGACAATGGCTCTCTACGATTCAGATGACTTCAATCCAGCAGGATCTGGGTATTCTGTTATCTATCACGGTTCAGAGAACATCAAGGCTCACTCTATAACACTTGATGTTGGCGAATTGGAAACATGGGCTGGTACTGGCCTTGAGTCATACCCATCTAATGCGGTTCCATTGATAGTATCAGATAGTGATGGGACATCGTTTTACAATGCATTCGTTTCCACGAACGGAACTGTTTTTTCAGCGGCTGCTACGTACAGCTTGGGTCGTGTCGTATTTATTGGAGATTCCGACCTATTCGCTGATAATGACTTTGATGTCGATGGAACTGAAGCTTACTTTGATGATGATGCAGTGAATTTTGCTAGAAACTGCATTGGATGGCTCTCTGCCGCAGGAATGGAAGAGAAGGTTGTTTTATTCGACGAGTCTCATGCCCCAAACTATGGTCTTAATGACTATTTGATTGGATTTGGTACTCTCCTTACTGAAAATGGGTATACCTTGAATTGGATGAGTGAGTTTCTCCCTGATCTAATCGCAACAGCTGACATTCTCTTTATCCTCGATGGTACTATGGCTTATAATTCAACTGAGATAGTTGCAATTACTTCCTTTGTAGCTGGAGGTGGTGGACTTTATCTAGCAGGTGCATGGGGTCAGTACATCGAGGAAGCGCAAACTATAGGTCACGAATTTGGTTTTGGAAATGGTAGTTTACTAGAACTTATCGACACCGACGACACCATAGGCCCTGATGAGTATATCATTTATGATGGGGCTAATCTTGGAGATCATCCGATCATTGATGGTATTTCTCGTATTGAGCTATATCGAAGTGGAACCATCGAAACTCCTAGTAGTTCTATTATTCCAGTTATCACAACTGATGATGACGGAACAAGTGACTATATCGGAGGAACTCCGGCTGATGGTCTGGATGTGATGGCTGCAACTCAATTCAATATGGGTCGAGTGTTCTATTCATGCGACTATCTGTTTATGCGATATGGCTTTGATGGGGATTTGGATGGTGTTCCCGATCTCTATGAAGCTGATAACTCCCTCTTGCTCCTCAATGCATTCCACTGGCTAACTGTGGATACTGCTCCATCCATCACTATATCTTTTCCAAATGGTGGTGAAGTTCTGAATGGTACAGAATTAATTACGTGGGATTCTAGTGATCTTGATGCTGACTCACTAACATTCGAAGTACTCTATAGTGACAATAGTGGGTCTGATTGGACTTCTCTTGTCATAGGTCTCACGGTTCCAGAGTATGAATGGAATACCACACTTCATGATGATGGGTCTGAATATATGATACGAGTTATCGTGTCTGATGGTGAATTCAGTGTTGCTGATGATTCAGATAGTACATTCGAAATTGATAATCATCCAGGAATCAGTGGATTGCCATTTGGTATTGACTTGATGACATTGTTAGCAATTCTGGGAATCATCGCATTAGTGATACTTCTGGCTTATTTCTTCAATCGGAAACGAGGAGGTGGTGGTGAACCGCCTAAGAAGTCTGTAGCAAAGAAGAAGAAAAAGTAGCTCTCAAGTAGTTGTACGTCTTGAGGGTCAATCATCCTTCAAGGCTACATCTTCTTTTTTCGGTCGGTGGATTAAAAAGACTGGAATAGAGGTTTCCTATGAAGGACATGCCTCCGAACGCTGATGATATCGTACGTAGGGATTACCAGCATGGGCGAGTAGCATATGCGTTTCAGTGGAATATGTCTAATCATCTAATTTTAGGAAATACGAAGGGAGACCTTGCAGCACTCTGGGCTCATCTGAATACTATTCAGGCTGGGAAAATCCCCGAAGATCTTTTCGCAGATCCTTTCTATACACGGGCTTCTAGACTGCGGTTGGCATCAATGTCGAAAGCAACAAAGGTTGGTTTTCGTAAGCAACTTCTACGAAGCGGAGCAATCTCAATGAATGTCGATGATGATCTTGTTCAGAAATTACGAGAATATCATCGTAATCGAAATGATCTAAGCTATTCATCCGATCATGGAATTCTCCAAGAATTCCTTCTTAATGATTCTCAAACCCTTGCGATTGAAGTCCCTGTCTGGTCAGAGCGATACAAGATTACAGGGCATATCGATTTGATTCGATACGTTGATGGATGCATCCAGGTGTCTGATTACAAACCAGGTCCGCTGGAATCTACAAAGCGACGTTTCCTAGATTCTTTACCACAAGTTGCAGCATATGG
>SDNZ01000137.1 GCA_004524565.1 Candidatus Thorarchaeota archaeon | reverse complement strand
GCCTCTGGTCTATCCCGGTTATATATCATAAATTTTTTTGAATATTTCAGGAAATATTTATATCGGGACATGAGTCGGAGCGGGTAGCGGATTGTGGAGTTTCGAACAGTGGTTAATTGCATAAGTCACCTTTCTAGAAAAGAAATTCTATTGAGTTCAATACTTCTAATTACTTTTGTTATTGGCATTATACAAATCATTCCTTTTGCAACGATTGCAAATACGCATCAGGATGTGGAACATGCACAAGATGCGGATGTTGCAGCACCTGATGATGTTTCAATTCTTGAAGTTCTGGATATTAAGGACCCAATAGGAACTCACGTAGTAGCATTAGATCCTCCAGTTTATGATTATGTAGACAGTCACTATTACGATGGATATGGGAGTACGACTAGTTTTGCAAATATGCAGTCATCTTCAACATCATACGCAACATTGACTGAAGCTGCATCTTCAACCACTACTATCGATTATGAAAATTACTGGTACCCATGGATGTCTGAAGATTACTCTGCCACAGAATGGTGTGAAGTTGAAGTCAATGGGGAAAAGAAATTCGTATTTTCAGAGGATGGTGGACAAGGAAGCTCAACCTCAAACTATGCACAGATGCCAGATACATTGCTTGGAAATTCTGGAGGAATTCTAAGTCCAAGTTATGATTTGTCTTCAGCAGATTACTTCGTGTACTCAGTATACATCAAGGATTATGGTTTGGCTAATGCCGATGAGCTAAAGGTATACTTCAGAGATAGTAGTGGAAACTACGATTACAAGTTTTACTGGGATCAATGTGGACCTGCGGTTGACTATTGGAGATACTATGAATTGACAGTTGAAGACCCTCAGTACCTTTACAACGGTTTCCGTATCAGATACGAATCAAAAGAGATCAACTGGTTTCAAGGAACTGGTGTAGACGATCACAAAGTTGTTGCTCACGGTTCCTGTCAACTTGATCAACGATTTCGTTTCACTAATGTAGACTGCGATGAGTATAGGTTCGAATATCTGGAAATTGAATTTGACATTGCTGTTTCTGAACCACTCATCATTGAGTGCTGGGATACATCCATCAGTGATTGGAGACAGATTGGTCAAAAATCAAGCTCAGGCAAGTCAGAAATGTATGTTTACAATTATCTAACATCAAATACATTTGATGTACGTCTTAGAGATTATGATACTACAAATGATGGTGTAGTTAATTCTTGGAGAGTAGAGGAACTATGTCTACGAATGTATAACCATATTCCAAGAAATTACAAAAATCCCATTTGCGATTCACTCTATGATGGTGACAATATCTATGCGATGAAGACACCTCGCTCAGGATCCAGCTATGCATATATCACAACGTACCATAGTGACGGAGATGGCTATGGGAACATAAGATACTGTAGTATAGCAGGATACAATGATGCCACAATGTTATGGGAAGTTAGGTACGATGCGGAAACAGACTCATACTCAGCTTGGACTGGTTTAAGCGTGGTCGAATATGAAGAAGGAACTGAATACAAATCCGGTGATAATATAGATATTGTATGGCATATCAAATTCAATTGGAACCATCTAGATTTGCAGAATATGATTATCCGAGTTACTACACAAGATGATGGAACAAACATGCAGACTAATTTTGCATTAGGGTGGGATGTTGAAACTAGACTACAATCAATCTTAGAACTCACTGATGCAGGTGATGACACTCGCGGGGAGGTTGGAGGACTTATTTCCGCTGAAGGTGCTGTTGCATATCTCAATAGCTTGTCTCTTGTGTATCCGCCAGACGATGCTGTTGATATCTACATCATCGCAACTGGAATTACAGGTTCGCCTTGGGAAGCTCTGTATGACAATAGTCAGTTTCAAGCAAGATATTGGACATGGGTTTCTGCAGACACTGCGGTAGGCTTGGATTACTACAGGAGTAGGGTAGTACAGGAAGGTGCAGGAAGTGCAGGCACTAATCTCTTGGCTACTGATGATGCTGTATCTTTCATTGCAGACAGAATTAAGGTATTTAGTATGTCAATTTCAGATGCTCGAGCGAATGTAAACTCTGATGTCCAAATCCAATTTACTCTCAGGTATGAGTACGATAATGAGATTGTTGAAACAGGAGATGTGCAGATAAATGGCCAAGATACTACTTACGTATCTAATGGAATTTGGAGACTCACGAAGTCCCAATCGGTAGTGATTGATGAAACATTTGATACTGTATCTATAATCAACAATGAGTATGGGATAGAAGTTGTGAATCAGAATTTTCAAGAAAAGACAGTAATCTGGGATGCCTTAGTTGTTTCGATGACAGGGCCAACCGATTCGAGAATCAATGTTGGAACTACAGCAACTGGAATCACAGCAAGTGCAGTGTATAGTTTTGATGGAGCTGCCTATGATGGAACTCTAACTCTCAACTCAACAACTTACATGTATGGCACGGTTGGGAGGAGGGGATATACAGTTACTTCTGCTAGCGGGGACTCATATGGTATTTCATACATTGCCGTGAATGACGTTACTTTATGCATCTGGGATGGGCTCATTGTTTCAATATCAGACCCAACCGACTCTAGGATCAATGTGGGTTCTGCGGCAACTGGGATAGTGGGATCTGCAATCTATAGCTATGATGGAACAGTATATGATGGATTACTGACTCTCAACTCGTCAACATTCGTGTATGAATCAGTTGGGAAGAGAGGTTACACAGTGATATCAGCGAGTAGTGACTCATACGGGATAACGCATATCCTATCGAATGATGCCACCTCGTGTATCTGGGATGGGCTGATAGTTTCATTAACTGGTCCCACAGATTCGAGAATCGACATAGGGGATACAGCAACAGGCATTGTTCCCAGTGCAATTTACAGCTATGATGGAGCTTCATATGATGGTACTCTATCGCTAAACTCTACAGTATTTTCATTCGATTCGGTTGGCAAAAGAGGATATACTGTTTCTACTGCAAGTGGAGATACTTTTGGAATAACAGCAATCTTGTTGAATGATGTTGTATCGTGCATCTGGGATGCACTTATTGTATCAATCTCAGATCCTATTGACTTCAGGATAAATGTAAGCGATACAGCAACTGGAATTTCTGCAACAGCAGTATACAGCTATGATGGCACAATCTTCGATGGGACTCTGACTCTTAATTCTACAACATTCACCTACGACTCAGTTGGAATGAGAAGTTACACTGTCATTTCTGCAAGTGGAGATTCCTACGGGATATCAACTATCTTGACAAATGATGTCACATCATGCATCTGGGATATTGTTGATGTTGTAGAGATAGGTAGTACATCGTGGAATCAACTTGATGAGTCATTCCTTGTTTGGTGTAGACTTGAATTGAGATATGATAACCACCCACTTGGTGTTGGTGATACTGTCGTAATTGCAGACCAACTAGCGGTTTGGAATGGGACACACTTTATTGTGGAGATTTCATTTGCCACAGTTGGTGATAGAACATTCTTTGTGAACTCAACAAGTGAAACTACCTATGGAATAACACTCTTGGGAGTTACAGAGTCATGTCTTGTTCATGTAACAGATAGTCCAATAGTAGAGAGTATTATTTCAGAGTTTGAAGCTGCTAATGGTCTCTATCAAGGGATCTATTCAGAAGCACCTCTTTGGATTCATTGGGATCCTCTGAATGATCCAACACCACCATCCTTTACCTTCACAATAAGCGGTGGATATATCGATGATTGGAATGTGACATCGTCTTGGTCTGATTTAATACTAGAATCTGGTGACCAAAATGGAGCCTTCATCTGCCATTTAGAGTCAGGACTTCCCTATTCCAAGCTCAACTACACGTACGCAATATTTGTTGTGAATGAAGCAGGAGATTCCACAACTAGATTCGTATACATCACAGTCTTGGATTACATTCTGCCATTAGTCGATAGTCCAGAAGACATCACTATGGATGAGGGTGATATTGGTATCAATATTGTATGGACATGTTCAGATATTCATCCATATATCTATGAAATTAGAGTGGACGGAGTTCCGGACAGTAGTTCAGCATGGACTGACTCAGTGATAATATCTCTCGATGGTATTGAAGCGGGAACCTATGTCTATGAGATTACCATCTTTGACACCTTCGGTAATTTTGTTCGAGATTCAGTATCGGTCATAGTAAACGAAGTTACTACCACAACTACAACAACCACCACAACATCTACTATAACTACAACAACAACTTCCACGATAACTACAACTTCAACCACAACTAGTACCACAACAACAGGTACGACAACCACAATTGTACCTGGTGGAACACTCACACTAATTCTGGTACTGATATTTGGTGGAGTCGTATTGATCTTCATCCTGCTGGTGATTTTCAAGAAGAGGTAGTGAATGATAGAGAGTCAAAATGTGGAAACCACATCAATATTCATAGTTGATTGAGATTTTCCACAGTCTTTATCATTTAGTTCACAACACAAATGCTTGGCGTCTAGGATGAAAGATGGAAAAGATCTTGCTGAATATTGCATCGAGTTCGGAAGAGAGGCTCGGGGCAGAATATGTTGAAGCTCGATTTGTAAATGATACGAATAGAGGTTTGGCATTTAGAAATGGAATGTTGGTCTCTGGAGGATACACGCCATCCACAGGAATCGGTGTCCGAGTACTTGTAGATGGTAGTATGGGTTTTGCATCATTTGATAGACTTGAGAAGGAGCTTGCAGAAGAAGCAATTACGGCAGCTACCAAGATGGCCAAGAATGCAAAGAGAAAGGAACCTATTGATCTAGGAGAGTCAATTACCAACGTAGCAAAATGGAAAATGGAAGCAAAAGAGCCACTACAAGATGTTGATATTGACACAATCAAGGAATTCTGTAACGATGTCAATGAGCAAATGGCGGGATTGGCATCATTTGTTTTCATGTTCAACGCAAAGGTCATAGATAAATATCTAGTGACCAACGAGGGGACCAAGATAGATAGCCAAACTTTCTTATCGTGAAAACCTCAGGTTATTATGTCTATGATGATGAAGGAGTAAAAGCTAGAAAACGTGAACTCATCAAGGAGGGGATTGTCCATGAACCTCTGCTAAACCGTGAGTTTGGTACCAAATTCGGTACTGGCTCAAATGCAGTCGCACGAGCGACTGCATTTAATCGAGAGCCAATCATTAGAATGGCAAATACATACTTTGAACCAGGAGATTTCACCTTCGATGAGCTTGTCGAGGATGTGAAACTTGGCATCTTCATGAGAAGTTTCCAAGAATGGAATATAGATGATAGACGCTACCAATCAAAGTATACTGGTTCTGAAGCATATCTGATCAAGAATGGAGAGATCACTGACACAATGGTTAAGAGACCTATCATGGAAACAACTAGCATCGGTTTGCTAACAGCTGTGGATGCAGTATCCAAGGATCTACGTTTTGATTTTCCGGGTACTTGTGGCAAAAGTGATCCTTCACAAGGAGCTCCTGTTTATGCAGGAGGTGGGGATATTCGATTCAGAGGAATCAGACTTGGAGGTGTTGGATAATGACTGGCAGTGATCATTTGAAGACCTTAGTAGATTCTGCAATAGATTATGGGTCTAAGAGGACCGATGCGATAATTGCACGAGTTGTTCAGACTAAGAATTCGCAAATCAGATTCTCTCAGAACAACATCGATATCAGTAAGAGATGGGAAGAACTCAAGATTGAACTATTTGTTGTGATGGGCGAAAAGACGGGAACTACAGAGAGACCCATAACATCAGAAGAAGATGTCAAAAAAGCAGTCGATGATACAGTCTCATTTACCAAGATTCTCCCAGATTCAATGTTCTTTGCAGGATTGGGAGATAAGGTACATTCCTATCCTGTACTGAAAAAACAGTTTGATGAAAAGATAGATACGTTTGCAGAGAAAGCTCCTGAGATCATCAATTCAGTTATCGAGGAGGCTGTGAATGAAGGAGCAAAGAGGGTAGCCGGAACACTCATGTTAACAAAAGAGAACATCTTCTTCCGGTCAAGTCTGGGTCCAGAAGGCTCAACCACAGGTACAACATTCGACCTCAATGTTAGAGCGTTGCAGAATGAACTGGATTACTCAGGGCAAGGACTAGCTTGCAGAACAATTCCATCAATATCTGAGAAAGACATGCTAGAGGCAGGAGCGAAAGCTGGTAGATTATCAAAGCAAGCAATCGGAGCAGTTCAAGGAACTCCCGGAATATACGATTTAATACTTGCTCCAACCGTTGCAGCAGATGTTGTCGGAAGTATTCCGGCACAAGCGAACCCATTCCAAATCATGATGGGAATGTCACCACTCAAGGACAGGATGGGTGAGCAGATTGCGCCGGAGTTCATCTCAGCATCTGAAGACTCGCTCTTCGATGGGGGCTTGTCCAGTACTCCATTCGATTGGGAGGGGACACCCAGTCGAACCACAACAATAGTTGAGAATGGAGTACTCAAGAGTCTGATCCACAACACAACTACAGCCAATATGTTTGAAGCGGAAAGTACTGGAAGCTCACGTATGGCAGGACTTGGCGTTGGAATGAAGATGCTCCTTCCAGGTGCATCTAACATTGTATTTGATAATGGAGACCACTCTCTGGAAGAGATAATGGAAGTAAGCAAACCCACAATCTATGTGACATGCAACTGGTATTCAAGATTCCAGAATTACCAGACTGGGGAATTCTCCACTATACCAAGAGATGCGATGTTCCTCGTAGAGAAAGGAGACATGAAACCAATCAAGAACATGAGGATCAGTGACAACACAATGCGGATGTTTGCTAATATCGATGCTCTTGGAAGTGATCGCACGCAAGTATTCTGGTGGGAAGTGCGAACACCAACTGTATTATCGACGATGAGAGTTCGCGACTGTCGCATGACTGCTGCTACTCAATAGATAGTGTCTAGACTCTGCGGTGGAGTCGTCTGGACTCTGCCGCGGCCCAAAGGAACATCTCTGAAACGTTATCGCCTGTACGTGCTGAGGTTTCAAAGTATTCAAGATGAAGGAGATTTGCCATCATGCGGCCTTCCTTCTCATCTATGACTGCTTCATCTTTCAAATCTGATTTGTTGGCTATGAGAGACCCCGCGAGATGACTATCCCCCTGAATGCATATCTTTTCAGTTAGAGCTTCGTAAAGTGGTGTGATACGTTTGAAGGTCTCTTTGTTTGTCATATCATAGACAAAAAGCACATGATGAGAACCTATATAGAAGCGATTTCGAAGAGCTGCAAAGGTCTCCTGACCACCAACATCAATTATCGTGAGCATCACTTTCCCCTCAGGGAAGTCAAAAGGAATTGCACTCATGTCAACAGCAATCGTAGCTGTTCGAGTTTCCACAAACTCTCCAGTCTGGTACCTTCTTACAAGACTGGTCTTCCCCACTGAGGGAGCTCCAACAATGATAGCCTTGTAGAGTTCAGCAGCCACGATATCACCTTAGATTCTAGTCCGCAGAAAGATTGATTGAACTTATTTATCAGGGTTACTAGGATGTTGATTTACTACCTATCGAAGGGTTTTATTACATTCGAGCACTATTTCTCAGACTATGATAGACTTTGAGGAAATTCGAAAACGCACGACAACCATCAAGGGATATATCGATGCGTTGCCAGATAAGGATAAAGACATCGTCATGGAAGCTTATGAAGAATACACGGTAAAAGATGACGTTGTTGATGAATTACGAGGGATAATGAAGGGACTTAAAGTTGTCATATTTAGTGCACCCTGGTGCGGAGATTGTAAAAGAGCGATGCCTGTTATGCTCCATCTTGACGAGAAGATAGGTCTCGATGCAATGGTATTTGGAGAAATCAAGACAGACCCACTGAACAAGGACATCCAGTGGAAAGTACCACCTTCCCCTCCAGAGATCAACGAATGGGGAGTGAAGGCAATACCTTGGTTTGTGTTCTTTGATGCTGGTGGTAACAAGGTTGGGACACTAATTGAAAAACCGACAGTGAAAGAAACCCTTGAAGAGGAAATTCTCTACATACTTAAGTCTAAATAGTTGTCATGCTATCAGATATCTAGTCATTAGGAGGAATCATTCATGGAAATTCCAGTTCTGACACGCTTCATAAATGGTCTAAAGTTATTCTTTCAATCAAAGAGATTGAGATGGGTGTTTTTAGTCTTCATT
>SDNZ01000136.1 GCA_004524565.1 Candidatus Thorarchaeota archaeon | reverse complement strand
GTCCACAAACAATTCTCCATTGTCTTGGAACTTTCAACAGATGGGTTCCGTGCATCGTTCAATAATTTCTGGAAGAAACATCAACGAACTTCAGATATGCCCGTTGATCAAGACGATGTTGAGAAAATCATTCCTAACTCTTGAGTTCAGCTAATTCCTGTTGTTTCTTTACGAGTTTCTTCTCCAGATTCAGCAACCGTGCATCTAGTTTCTCAATCTGTTCAGTGTAGGTGTCCTTTGGCATAGCACCTGAAGAGTGCCGCTGTTCTACATGGTCTCTCAACTGCTCCACTGATTTAATCTCGCTCATGAGGCCCTTGATATCGGTTTCAACATCTGCGGTCTTGTTTTCTTCTTTAGTCTGGAATTGCTTAGCAGGAATCATGACTCCAAGTTGTTGTTGGGTTTTCTCCGCAAAATCTTGGAATTGGTCTCTTAGCATTTCGATATTAGTATCTACATTTCCCACTTGTTCCTTAATCTTTGAGATATCCTTCTGCAAATCAAAGACTGCATTTACTAATCTTCGAAGAGTCTTCTCAAACTCGTCAGATACAGCTCCTTGTGTTTCAGCTTCTTTCTTCTCTTGCTTCTGTTGTGCTTTCACAACAGAGCTAGGTTTGGTCATCTCCATTTGTCCACTGAGCCACTTGAATGCATTTTCAGCAAAGGTCTTGTTTCCCTTATGTTTGAGACCTCCGCCTCTTCGGAATACTTCATAGCTGCCAATACACATGACGCGTCCTTTACCTGATTCTGCAACAGCAATAACTGGAGCCTTCGGTGGCTCTGCCATCTCAGAAGTGAATGCGAGTGCAGTTGCTTTTCCCTCAAGCCGTAGACTACATGCTGAAGGAAGAAGAATATCATCCACATCTTCTGTCGATGGATGCGATACGATATCTATGATTATTGGCATCGTAGGAAGACCTGCATTACTTCGTTCATCTTTTACCGCTGTGTTAGCGAAAGTAATACCAAACTCCTCAGAGATCTGCGACATATTGTTCATCAGACCGCGGTCACCACCAGAGAGGGAAAGTAGCATCAATCCGCCACCCTTTTCCACATACTTCTTGAGCACATCAATCTCTGGAGGGCGAATTTTCGAGCTGTTAGGACAACCAAATACGATGACATCCACATCTTTGAGGTTCTTCGCTAGAATCATGAATTCAGTATATGGTTCTACATCAAAGTCATTGTCCCGCAATAACTTACCAAGTTCTGAATACGTGCTTTCAAGTTTTCCTCGTTCATTTTGTGTTTGATCAAAGTAAATCATCCTTCTGCGTCCGCTCAAGAGTACACATCCTTACTTACAGATTGTATCAAATCATATAATTTGCGCTAATAGGACTTGTGCAGATATTACCAAGAGCTTTATCTCATATTTTTGTAGTAGTTTTGGTATGAGTTCTGATGATTGTATATTCTGTAAAATCGTGCGTGGGGAGATTCCATCATCTGTGATTTTCGAAGATGATGTTTGTATGGCTTTTCTTGATGTCTTTCCCGTCAACAAAGGCCATAGTCTATTGATACCCAAGAAACATTATGTGAACTTATTAGATGTGGATCCTGATGTTGCAGCCCACATGGTAAGAAGACTCATCGATTTGACCCGTGGAGTAAAGATTGCTACTGGTGAAGAGGGAGTAATGACCGTTGTTGCGAATGGCGCAGGAGCTGGCCAAGAAGTGCCTCATCTGCACTTTCATGCGATTCCTCGTAGCAAAGGTGCAAACTTTGGATTCTTCTTTCCACCAAATTATCGAGAGTCCATGGCTGATAGGTCTGAATTAGATGAAATCTCTAAAAAGATTAGAGACGCTATCTAGAGATTCAAGAGGTTCAATCCAGTTGATTCATCGCGAGTTCGGGTCATTTCTGCAAACTCAGTAATCACAATCTCAATGGTGACAGAGACCTCGCATCCCTCCATGAGATGACCCGCATAGCATTTTCCATTGACATCAGATGCAACAAGATGTGCATGAACAACGTATCCATCATTTAGTCGAGAGATATTTCCGACGCATGAAACAACCTCAAGATCTTCATCGATTACGAAATCCTTGTAGACTTTCTCATGACGATCAAAGTATCCCAGATGCACTTTTGATACTGCACCTATCAGGCTAAGTTGACCCGAGAGAATCTTGTTATCAGATACTATCTTTTCTATTGATTTGAAGATATCTTCACCTGGCTCCAAACGAACTACGACGACTCTTCCAGTGTTTGAGGTCACAAATGTACGAACCATGCTTTCGTTGTAATGTACTGAGACTAATGAAGGGCTCGTTTTGCAGCTCGGAAAGATATTGGGAAGTGCTTATCAATGGTAACTCTTTCTGTAATTTTGTGGATGGTTTCTGTGACGGACGAAGAACATAATGATGAAAATCAATCCTCATTAGAGGAGTACTTTGGTTTTGATGAAGAACCAATACCTGAACCTCAGGCTAGTCCACCTCAGGAACCAAGTCCCGTCGAAGAAGTATCCGCACCTATGAATTCTGACAACAATGAAGAAAATGACCCTGGAATGCTCGAACCAGAAGAGGAAGAAGTAATCTCAGATATCAAGGTGGGTGAGATTGAAACCCCTACTAGTCTGCCACCATCGATGTTACTATCAATTGACTATTCCGGGCCTCTTAACAAAGCCATTCTCAAACTCTATGAACCCACTTCAAAGAAGGTGTATTTCTGGATAGATAACACCGGCCACAAACCGTATCTCTATACAGACTGGCCTGCTCAGATGGTAGAGTCTAAGGTCAAGAGAAATCCTGGTTTTATCAAGACCGAAACAGTGCAGCTTCATGATCTCTTACACGATAAACCCGTTACCATGACCAAGCTTGTTGGTGATAACCCCCTTGCAATTGGTGGTGGTGGTACTGCCATGAGAAACGTCCTGCAGGATAATGCAGGAATCAGTCATGCATGGGAGGCGAATATTCGCTATCACTTGTGCTATACATACGACACCGAATTTGTTCCAGGACTGATGTATACGATTGAGAAGGGCAATCTTCTTCCCTGTCCTCCTGACGTTGATGCCAAGACTCTAGAAGAGTTCAAGGATACATTTGCGAAAGATGAAGGCATTGAGTCAATCATCTCCACATATTCTCCTATGTTCTTCACAGAAGTACCTGAGATCAAAAGAATTGCTGTTGACATTGAAGTCTACGCTCCTGTAATGAACAGGATACCCGATGCATCAATTTCACAACAGCCAGTAACTGCAATTGGTCTATCTGATAATGAAGGGAACGAAACCTGTCTTGTCTTGAAACGCAAAGAGCTAACGGAAGGCGAGAAGAGTAAAGATTTTCCAAAAGGATTGAAACTCAAGTATTTTGATGATGAAGCAGAGATGTTGGTTGAGGCATTTCGAATCATTGACACATATCCCCTCGTTCTCACATTTGTTGGCGATTCTTTTGACTTGAAATACCTCTATAATCGTGCGAAGAGATTGAGAGTTGATCTTGACAAATATTGTCCTATTGTTATGCGTGGGAATCAAGACCCTCGACGGGAGCAAGCTATGCTTAAGCGGGGTGTACATATTGACATGTACAAGTTCTTCGGAAACCCCTCGATCAAAATCTATGCTCTATCCGGAAAATATCAGAGAGAGAACCTCAATACTATCGCAGAGGGTCTCTTGGGTGTAGGTAAGCTTGAACTCAGTGATAATATCTCTGCACTAAATTACTACGAGTTAGCGCATTACTGTTGGTTAGATGCAAATCTTGTCCTGCGTTTCACTGAATTTGAAGACAAGCTGCTACTTCGTTTGATGGCTCTTCTTATGCGTATATCACGGATGTCAATGGAAGAGGTCACTCGATTCTACATATCTTCTTGGATTCAATCACTCTTCCGTCAAGAACATCGTTCCAAAGGATTGCTAATTCCTCGCCGTGTTGATATTGATACAATGAAACAACCTGACGCTCAGACTGAAGCGATGATTGGTGGGAAAGCATTCAAGGGAGCTATCGTCATCGAACCAGTCGCTGGTGTTCACTTCAATGCCACTGTGCTTGACTTTGCAAGTCTGTACCCAACAATCATGAAAGAGCACAACATTAGCTATGAAACAATTGATTGCTCTCATGATGAATGTAGAACTGCTGTCGATAATAAAGTTCCAGAGACCGACCATTGGATTTGCAAGAAGAGGAAAGGCATGATTAGCCAGACAATTGGTTTCTTCCGTGACACTCGAGTGAACTGGTTTAAACCTAAAGCCAAAGACAAGTCACTCTCTGAAGAAACACGAAACTGGTATTCAGTTGTTGAAAAAGCATTGAAAGTTTTCATCAATGCGTGCCTTCCAGCAAGTGAACAGGTCATTGTTAGAACATCTGATGGGACTATAAGTAAGAAGAGAATTAGCGAGATTGTAGACGAATGGAAGAACCTTGAGATTTTATCAATTCAGAACGATTTTTCTGAACCTCATTTTGGTTCTCCTATCTTTGTTCCAATTCATGGTTGTGTAAACACTTCAAAATCACGACTTCTGAAGATAACACTAGCAGATGGGAGAACTGTTACTTGTACACCTAATCATGTTCTTCCTGTACTCCGACCAAGACATCCTCGAGGTAAACAGATACTAAAACAGAAAATGCGTATTGAAGAAATTCCAGCGGAGGATCTCCAAACTGATGATGATATACTCGTTCTTCACGACATTCCACTTTCAGATTCTCCTCCAAAGAAGCTATTCATACCAGATATAATCGATACCAAAAATCTCAACGTAGGTGTCACCAAGAGTACATACAAGACACGATCTTACAAAACTAGTCAAGAAACTAATGATCCATTAGTCAGAATCATCAATGAGTACTTCACATATTCCAAGATTTCAAAGAAGTACCGAGTTCAATGGAACGATTTACCTGAACGATATCAGAAACTCATTAGAGATGCAGCTCTCGATGGATTCAAGTTTGTAGTAAAAGTTGGCAATGAAGCTGGACGATGGATGAATAGCATCCTTCCACTATCGAAGACATTCTTCTCATTCTTAGGATGGTACATTGCAGAAGGTAGCACTGACACGAATAGAGTTTCTATTGCACAATATGTAGCACATAATCCTGAGAACTGTACGGAGATTGAATCAATAATCAAGAAACTTGGGTGGCCTCTTGGAGTTTACAATCAACGACAGTTTGTAATCAATTCAGTTATAGTAGAGCGGATTATGCATAGTCTGTGTGGTTCAGGTGCTAAGCAAAAACGAATTCCGATTCATCTTCTAAATAAACAGAATGCTCGCATCTTATTGGATGCGTACTTCAAAGGAGATGGGAATTATGTTAGAGGAAATAAACGGTATAGTACAGCCAGTAAACAGCTGGCTTCTGATGTGGCCATGCTTCTTGGTGCTTTGGGAAAATATGCATCTATCCATGGGAAAACTTCAGAGATGTACAGAGTTTTGGAAACCAAAGGCCGCCTCTATCGACGTAAAAAGAGAGGTCTAATCAAGTTCAACGGAACTTATCCAGTTCGTGCAAAATCCATTGAAACTCTTGATGTTGAACCAGTGTACGATCTAGAAACCGCGAATGGTTGGTTTGTTACTACCAATGGTTGCATTGTACACAACTCATACGGTGTGACAGGAGCACAGCACTTCGAGTTGTTCTGTATGCCTGCAGCTGAGAGTGTCACTGCTTTTGGTCGTAATGCAATTGTAGAAACAAAGAAGAAATCTGAGGAAATGGGCATCCGAGTTCTCTATGGTGACACTGATTCTGTTTTCCTTGATAATCCCTCCAAAGAACAACAAGAAGAACTAGTGAAGTGGTCAAGCAAAGTTCTGGGAATTGATCTTGAAGTTGAGAAGACCTACAAGTATGTAGCCTTATCCGATCGAAAGAAGAACTACATCGGCATTTACAAAGATGGTAATGTAGAAGTAAAAGGATTGAGTGGCAAGAAGCGAAACACACCTGATTATGCTCAAGAAGCATTCAGGAAGATGCTTGAAGTATTGAGTCGTGTTGACGACCCTGCAGGATTTGAAACTGCAAAGGAAGAGATACGAGAGATTGTGAATTGCGTTATTGATCGGCTTGAGGGAAAGGCTGATCCCTATTCCCCTGAAGCGCTAGCATTCAGAATACAACTCACCAAGAAACTATCAGAATATCCCACAGACACACCACATGTCCGAGCCGCCAAGATGCTGGTTGAAGATACTGGAGACCCCAGTAAGGTTCTCCCTGGCACAATAATTGAGTTCATTCGCGTCAAAGGTACCGGTGGAGTGCTGCCTGTTGAACTTGCTAAAGACACTTCATACTGGATTGATAAAGACACATACATTGACATCTTGAGAAGTGTTTTTGACCAAGTTCTTGACTCCGTGGGACTAGATTTTGAAGAATTCCTTGGTTTTACCACTCTAGACAAGTTCTTCTAGGCCCACATCACAAAAGAGTTCAAATAAGAAATTCTTATAGCCGTGACTTGATACTCGGAAAGGGACCGAGAGCCTGACTTCCTTTACAATCGACGGGGTACAAGATGATGAAACTGAACTATCGGGAATTTTTCATGCAAAAGATGTTGATAATGTTCAAACCCGAAGATATCGACATAACCGCAAAAGACTTCATCTCGACTTATGCGTCCTACATGGAAGATGTTGGGATTGTAGGAAAAGGACCTGACGGTTACGCAATATACCCAAGTCGTACAGCTCCAGTCACAGAGAAACATGTAGAGTTCTTTGAAGAATGGGTTCGTCTAACCGATGCGCTAGGAATTCAAGGTGTTGTAGGTATGGACCTTTACACTGATGGATGGTTTGCCAGGGATCCAAAATATCAGACTATGAACGAAAAAGGAGTCAAGATGGAACATCAGATATGTCCAAACAGAAAAGAGTTCTGGCAATATGGTGCAGAGATAGTCAAGGAAATCGGTTCGTATCCTATTAATGAAATCTTGTTATTCGGAACTGGCTTCATTCGAGACCATTTCTGTTTTTGTGAACGTTGTCGTGCGGAGTTCGCGCCACTAGTTGATCAAGAACCTAATCGTCTAACATACCAGTATATCACAGAGACCCCAGAATATCACGCGAAATGGCACCAATGGAGAAGTGACAAGGTCCACGAAGGGCTTACCTACCTCCAAGAGGCTGCAACTGAATCAGATGATGCAACTGGAAGAGAATTGCCTCTCAAGTTATCTGTAGAAGTACTTCTGGATCCCGAAACTGGTCTATCTGAAGGAGCAAAGAACGAATATGGTTATGACTATGCAAGGATTGGTGAAATCACAAAGAACGTGTTGATCAACCTCTTTCCATGGTCCCCAGTTATCCCGACAAAGGGTAGCACAGAATATAGTAATCTTGTAGAGTCGCTCTATTTCGTCAATGAATTCACCCGAAGAGGTGGAAGGGCTTCGCTCTTCCGCTGGGGTGTTACAACCGTTGAACAACTTCAGGAGTTGAAGGCTTTGGGAAAAGATGTGGGAATTGATAGAATCGTTACTACTTTCCACTATCCTTCAGATTACTCCCGTCGACGAGAAAGCGCAATTGGAAATTATTAGTTTCACTGTCTGGCACTACAGTAGGGGCAAACTCTGTTCCCTGCCTTGATATTTCTACCACATGAGAAGCAGAAGATATGATCATCTTTCTCTCCACGCGATTCATCTAAGAATGGACTTAATTCTCCCTGCGCAAAGAGTGTGCCTATTCCCTCAAGTGAATCATCTCGTTCAATATTGCAAACACTGCAGCTCATATCGTCCTCTGTTGGGATTGCACCTTGTATATCTGAATAGATGTCCCTGTGCTCTTTCTCACGATATTGATAGGAACGTCGGTCATCACGTTGATCTTGCCATGGGTCTACTCTTCGCTCATAGTGGTCTCTAGGAGGTTGCAATGATCCATCCAGTGCTTCAAAATCTCGCCTATAGTCATCTGCACCGTATCCAGGATCCACTGCTGGTCTATTTGCCACTCTTTCTGAAGATGCTTGACTAGTCCACTCTGGGTCTACACCCATACCTCGTGCAGAATCTACAAATTTGAGATGAGCATCTTTTTTCATATTCTCATACTCATCTGGTGTGAGTCCCATTATCTCTAGAGCCCTATCCCTCTCTGCACATCTCTTCGAGAGAGGACAACAATACGAAAGGCTACTATGACAGAGAG
>SDNZ01000135.1 GCA_004524565.1 Candidatus Thorarchaeota archaeon | reverse complement strand
TTTTCGCCATAATTGCAAGGTGGTTTGCGTGACTCGGTGAGTGAGTAACTGAGTATCAAGTCACGCATATTGCCAAATCCGGTCTGATTTTTATAAAACTGGCATCTTCTCTATTTTGAGACTAAGTAACTCAGTTCGTACATTCCAGCCACAGAAACCAATATCTCATTCGATTTCTTCAATTTCTGAAGCAGTATAACTTGCACTAATAGAAGATTTCCACTACTTGTGCTTTTTTCCAGTAACAATTCTTTCGAAGACCTCAATAACAAAACGTTCATTTGTTTGAATATGTTGGTATATTCTAAATTGAGCCTAATCAAAAACAACTATTAGTGTACCTTCAACCTCAGAGAAAATCTTTCTTGAAACGTCATTACTACTTTCATCAAGAACTATCCAATCTTTCGATCTATACTTTTCATTGAAAGGCCAATCATTGTCGACAACCTCATGAACAATCTCATCAGGTGCACCATAAATGAAGTATTCCTTCTTTGAAACATCACTGATTAAGACTCTCGCTATAACATCTCTATCAGGAGTATAAGCAGCCATATCTCGATGGCGTCGTGTCACCCATGAGGTATCAAACCAGATAAGGGCTGATCCCATTGCAATGCAACCCATGAATCCGAGTAGACCTGCTAATATTACAATTGAGAATTCTACTGGTAGTGGAGTAAAATTATTTGAATATGCTAACAGAAAACTTCCAATCAGAAGAGCGAAACCCAATCCAATCAAGAACTTTCCACCAGAAACGAAGTAACGTTTTCTTCTCATTTTACGTGTTTACCCAATAATCACGATTTCATGACAATCTTATTGTGAGAGGCTATAAACTCTCGTTAAAATTTCGGACAAGAACAGTATACGGTTTCTTCCGTAGATTACGTTTCTGCGACCGCTCTTGCTTATATGGTAGAAATCTGCACTATAAATGAGAATAGGAGGAAAAAAGATGAAGATTAGTAAGGAGATAAAATCCAACAAACCTATGTTATATGGAGCCATTGCCCAGCTCGGATATGCAACAATAGAATTCCTCGATAGTCTATATATTCCCTTTATTGCACTTGGTTTGATTCCGAACTGGTATACGACCATTCCTGTGGTAAACCCTGAGATAGCCACTCTTCTTGCAAATGAGCCTGTGTGGTTCATTCCAATCTTCTGGTTCTTCACAGCTTTCCGAATTGCTTCGGGTTACTGGATTCTACAGAATAAGGCAAAGGGATTCTGGATGGCAATGTTCATTTCAGTGATCACGTTAGTAGCCGCGTTCTTCCTTCTACCATTTGCAGTGGTCGATATCATAGGTACAGGAATCGTTGTCTTCTTGCTCATCATGGGTTACTTCAAAGACCAACCCTTACTCAAAGAAGAAATCACTTGAGGGTTACTTCCAAACTTTTCGAATCTCTTTCGGAGAAAACTCTTCACCAGTAGATTTCAGGTAATCGAACAAATCGTGCAACCAACCAACTGCGTTTTGGTCACTGAAGAAGAGACCCTTTGTAAAGTCCATCGTTCCATCTAGGTTTGATAGAAAAAGAGCACCAAAGCTCTCACTTGTCATCATCGCTACACTGCAATCATCTACAACATAGAGTCTAGTGCGTTTCGGATTGAAGCCTTTGAAGAATAGTTCTTTATTCTCAACCTCTAAGAAATCATCCAAAATTGATTTTGTAAATATCACCTCTACATCAGTATCCTTCAAGTCAATTGGATAAAATTCGAAGAAACTAGTTTCAAGTTGCATATCCATAGCTCCTCCAGCCTTGGCCAGTTTCATACCATTATCAATAACATCCTTCGATCTATTCATCAAAGAAAGAAGGTCATAGACACAGTCGAATTTCAAGGTTAGAAACCGTTCCTTCAATGAGTCATTATCGATTGAGAGGATATGTGTGGAGAAGTAGGTTGAATCACATGTATCATTGAGAGATTTTACAATTTGATATACTCGTTCAGTATTCATGGTGCTCCTGTAAATTTGATCAGTGCGTGAAATGATTCCAGATTCGACCAGACGCTTGAGATGGTCTTCTAGAGTTGATGGGTAGATATCAAGAGCCTTCGCTATTTCTGAGAATCGAAGACCTCCTCTACTCTGTATAAGTGCATTAACAACCCGAAGTCTGGTTTCTGAACCAAGTACCTTGAATTGGTTCTCAAGTGTAGTAAAATCCATAGTATCACACACAAAGGAGTGTACGGTATGAACCGTACATTACGTTCTCGAGAACGCGTTTGCTTATATTGCTGGTGATATTCTCTCCTAGTAGGGTTCTTGATGATCGAATGGTTGAATTTCATATTCCTTCTTGTTCTATGTCTATTCGCTAGTATGTACCTCTATGTCAAGAGTGTAGGTCCTGCAGCACTAGAACAAAAAATCGGTGAAGGCGCATATGAGAAATGTGCGCAGTATCGAAAGATATCGGGATTTTTCCTGTTTGTTGGGATGGTTGGTTATGTCGTCTACCTCTTCAACCCATTACCAGTTCCGCTACCTCTTATCTTTCCACTTCCGTACACTGTTGTATTTGCAATAGCAATCGTGATTCTACTTCCAAGTGGATATCTTATGTACAGAGGATCAAAAGATGCAGGTGAAGAAACAGCAGTACCAAAGAAAGAACATACACTCTACAGTGGAATCTACGATAGTATCAGACATCCCCAGATGTTAGGAGAAGTCTGGACAGGACTTATCTTTGCCCTCATTCTGAATTCTCCATTTCTGGTCATCTACTCCTTCACAATCTTTCCATTTTTCTTCTGGGCAGCTGTCGCAGAAGAAAGAGACCTAGTCATACGATATGGCCAACCATACATTAACTACCGCAATCGAACTGGAATGTTCTTTCCAAAAAGAAAAAGGAGTGATCAAAGTGACTGAAGAAAAGCAAAAGTGTCACCATGGTGTTGTTGCGCGATATCACTTCCATGATGCGAGATGGTTTGCAACGATAGGATTTGCACCATTCATCATTGCCTTTGCAGGAATGGTAACGACGAGTATTAGTTACCTTGGATTGAGTTTTGACATAGGTTCTTTTCTGGGATTTGGAACATTCATATTGAACGAAGGAATACTCATGTTCCCTGTTTATTTGATAATCAGCATGCTATTTTTTGCGGGAGGCATCGAATGGTATGTGCTTTGCAGGCATTGCCCTTGCTACGAGTTTTCAGGAAAAGAACATGGCAATGAAGGTCGCTTCTACTGTCTAGCAAACTGGGGAAGTCCCAAACCATTCAAGTATAACCCCAGCCACATCAGTCGAGCAGGTCAGGCGACATTCCTTGGATTCACTGGATTCTTCTTACTGTTCCCAATCCTCTATTTCCTAGATAGATGGGAGTTTGTGCTTTTCCAATTACTCTTTACAATATCATTCATGGCCACACTTAGACACTGGGGATGCTCACAATGTCCCAATTTTGGATGTGTGTTGAATTGCGTTGATGATAACGCCAAGGAGAAATTCCTGCAGGATCTTAATGAAGGAAAAATCTACTAAGCAACAAAAATCGTGAGTGCAAGTCCCCCCCAAAAGCTCAGAGTGATGAATATCACGAACCACTTCCGTGAGTTAACATCAGGATAGTGTACTTTCCAGAGCTTCCACCCATGAGATGGTGAGATGGTATTTGATAAAAGCGGTACTATCAATTCTCTGAGAGAATCTCATGTGCTTTCTTCAATTGGTCAATAATCTCGATTCCCTGAGGACACTTCTCTAAACATTCACCACATTCAACACAGGCTTCTGCATTTTCACCTTGAGCCCATGGCATCTTTCCTATCATGGAATAGTAACGCTTCGCCTTTTCCACATCACCATAAATTTGGTGCCGTTGGAATTCAGCGAAAATGAAACTTATATTCACTTCATTCGGACAGGGTTGACAATACTTGCATTGTGTACAGATATTGTCGCATAACTCTTTGAATCTGGTAGAGATTGACCCAATGTTTCGCGTTTCCTTCTCTGTTGGTTTATCATAATCTTCTCTCGAAGTAAGGCTGAGATTATCTTCCAACATCTCATCTGAGCCCATCCCCGATAAAGCTACAGAAACATTGGGATTACTTAGAACAAATTTGAAAGCTAGGTCTGCGAAGTTCTTTCGACTAGGAGTAAGCCACATCTTCATCTCCTCAGGGAGAGATGAACCCGCAAGTCGACCTCCCCCAACTGTACCCATAATTGCGACTGCAAGACCCTTCTCACCAGCATAATTAATCATCTCGTGATTTACTTGGTCTACTATATTGTATTGCACGAGCATTAGTTCAAAATGTCCAGAGTCTATGATTTCCTTTAGCACCTCAGGTGTGTCATGAAATGAGAATCCTAGATGCTTAATCTTCCCTGCAGCTTTAGCTTCCATTGCTCGTTCAACGAGATTGAACTTCACTACTTTCTCATCGTAGGCATTTTTGTTAAGCGCGTGTAGAAGATAGATATCCAAAGAATCTTGATCTAAACGAGTTAGCTGCTCATCCAGAAACCTATCGAAATCTTCGGGTTTTGTAAAACTGCTATGACCAACGGGGCATTTTGTAACAAGAGTGACTTTCTCGCGATACCCATCTTTTAAGGCTAAACCAACTACAACTTCACTCTCACCTCCATGATATGTCCAGGCAGTATCTACATACGTGATTCCATTGTCGATTCCTTTTCGGATGAGACCTATAGCTTCATCGCGTTTGATTTTTCCATCTTCGGAAGTAGGAAGACGCATACATCCGTATCCAAGCGCAGAGGTTTTTCCTATTTTTCCCAATTTTCTGTATTGCATCTTAGTTCAACTCGAGAGTGTGTTAATCTCAAAAAAGATTCTACTGTTAAATCTACAGGTTCTAAAAAAAAATCGCATTAGTGTCTGATGAATTTCAGGCGAATGCAGCCATAACGATATAACAACACTGAATCTTTCTGGAAATCAGTGACTAATCCCAATGCAAAATAGAACGCCACTTTCTCGAACAACGAAGCTTGTCATAGCTATAGCGTTTGTTCTATACTCAGCATACAATCTTGTTCTTACAGCACTTCAGGATTATGTCCTCTTTGTATCGAATGATGTAGGTGCTCTTGGAATCTCATTTGGCATCTTCACTCTTGCAGCTGTTCTATCGAGATTTCTGTCAGGTTGGATCATCGAAACAATAGATGATATCTTAGCACTGATTATTGGCAATATCATCCTAACCATTACTTTAGGGTTCTATCCGCTGGCAATGAGTGTAACTAGTGTATATATTATAAGAGCGGTTCAGGGATTTGGATGGGCTCTTTCTACAGTAACAATTCTTACGATAATTGTCGAGAACACGAATAACGAGCAAGTTAGTAAAGCACTAGGATATCTCAATGGTTTTGGGTCACTTAGTCTTCTGCTGTTTCCGGTATTTGGAAGTTATTTAGTTGTAATAAAATCGCTTGAAACTTTCAGTATTTGTTTCCTATCCGCTTTTGTAATCAGTATCATAAGCACTGGACTATCTGTATATGCGTGGAGATCAACTCCTCCGGTAGTGGCACATGATACTCCAGTATCAGGATTACCAGAGCGAAGTGTTCTGACACCAACTCTTTCAGCATTTCTCTTGTTCATGATGTTAGGTGTTCTGCTAAGCTATTCACCAGAAATTGCAGTTTTAAGTGGTATTCAAAATCCGGGTATCTTTTTCTCCATCTTCGCTTTTGCGCAAATAATAGGTTCAGGAATGGGGGGAAAGTTTACTGGCAGTTCTCAATATGGGAAAATTGCTACAGCAGGGGCTCTTTTTGTTATGGGTGGAGTCACAGTACTTATTCTAGTCAATGGAATTTACGGGTATATTGCGTCTGCATTCATCATTGGTCTTGGTCTTGCATCTGCAAATATTGCTCTAAATTCATATGTATCCTCAATCTCCACCACTTCGGAAGCCAAAGGTATGGCTATTTATTCTGCTGGCGTAGATTCTGCAATCGCCGTTGGCTCATTTAGTACTGCACTCCTTTTAGGAATAGGATGGACAATTCCAGCAATCCTTTCTGTTTTCGTGTTTACTGCTTTGATGTCCTCAGCATATTCATTTATTACAATCCGCAAATGAAATCCAGACTCTCTGTAGAATCAGAATCCTGCAAGTGTTTTTACAGTTCTATCTTATAATCAAAGTAAAACTACAGCAAAACAAATCAAAAACAATGTAACCTGGAACTTTCAAGTCAAAGCTGTATGACACCAGTAGATTTTTGAAAGTGAATATGGCATTAGAAATTTACATCACGAATCTTTGAATTGATACAGATTGTTCAGTTCTTATACAAAACCGAGGAAGAAATAATGGGATATCTTGAAATTATTAGCATTCTGGGGATCTCCTTTCTTCTTTTTCGCATTTGGATTGTTGAATATAAGCTCAAGGAAGAATTAAAATTCAGACGTCGATACTTCAGTCGTTTCTTTGCTTACTATACCTGCTTGGCACTTGCTTTCGGTTTAGCGGCATATCCGTTTAACATCATGGTAATAGTAGCTTTTCCAATTCTCATTGTCACTTCAGTGTGGGATGTGAATTTCTATCGTAAGTTCAATACTCAAGAATATTGGGCAAAGAAAAGAAAATGGGCAATTCTTGAAAGAATAACATTGCATCCACCTGTTGTAGTAGTAGCTATCTACATAATATTGAATGATGCGAGGAATTATATTCAACCTCCTAATCTCGTAATTATGGTGGCAATTGTAATCATTCTTTTTTCACCTTTCTTTCTAATTGATGAGAGATGGACAAAACGCTACCAATGGCCACAGGCGTTGATAGTTATCGGACTAGTAATCGCTTCAGGTGTATCTTTATTGCTTGCTGAAGCCTTTTTATGGGGGGTTCCGATATGGTAGACGATTTGGAAACGTTGGGAGAATCTTTTACAACATATTTCAAAAGGTCTCGTTTGCTCAAGGTTGGTCTTGCCTTCAATGTCATCTACTATATATCAGTCATAATAGGACTAGTTTTCTTCCTTATCCAAGGAACACTCTTTGACACAGTTTATACAGTAGACTTCAGAGTTTTCTTCGAAGCAGGTCAAGTATTTCGTAACTCTCCTGGAGATATCTATTTGGTGAATCCGAATGGACTACCATTCAGGTACTTCCCTTCATTCGCAGCATTTATGTCCGTATTTTCAGATTTCCCAATACTCATACTTTACTTGATTGACATCTCATTAATGATGGTATTCAATTTTGGAATTGTATATTTTGTATATCTAATATGTTTACAGATGGGAGTGACTCCCGTAACAAAGAATTTTGAGAAGACCTTAGTCTTTGTACTAATAGCTCCTCAACATATTATCAATATCATATTTGGACAAATTACACAATTGGCAATACTTCTTGCTTTGATCGTGCTGTTTCTTTTGCAGTCCTCAAAGCATGATTCATTTAATTGGTTTATCGCTATTGGTCTTCTTATTGGGATTGCTTCAACCCTTAAACCATTCTTTCTGATTTTGATTCCATTTTTGATTCCTATTACAGTGATGAAACGATCTTATATCGTAGTGCCACTAAGACAACTTGCAGGAGTAGTATCAGGCATTCTTCTAACAATGCTCCCCAATATTGTATACTTCATTCTATACCCAACAGCACTAAATGATATAATACAAGTGAATCTTTTTGAGAACCTTACTGGGCAACATAGCACGAGTATTACTAATTTGATTCTAGCCCTCATACCTAGCAGTGACATTTTTCCTCTTCGACTAGCAATAATACTTATTCTTGGCGGATTCATTTCCTTCAGAAGCTATATTCAGTTTATCAAAACACCGGAATCACAGAAGAATTACCTTAGACACTTCACCGACATGATGTTTGTAGTTCTTCTAGTGTATCCAGATTCATGGTTCCTCTTTCTAGCGGTATGGTATGTATTTCTAGCACCGTCAATGCTTCATCTTTATAGCAAAGAATCACTCCCTGAAAAGGAATCTCGTAGATTGGATATTTTATGGCCGGGAGCGAATAACCTCCTAGCTTTCTTTTCTTTCGGGATTGTGATACATTATTTTGTGCTAGGTTTTGATCCAATTAATCCAATTTGGCTAGCAATACTGTATATCATGTATACTCAAATTTCAGATTCTGTATTTTCAATTACAGAGGAATAGTTGGACATACCGCTCATTTATTATAATAGTT
>SDNZ01000134.1 GCA_004524565.1 Candidatus Thorarchaeota archaeon | reverse complement strand
TTCGAGTTTATATGCAGCGAGAATATTTCAATTACTGTATATGAAATACTAAGGAATGTGAATCTTTGAATCAAGACGAGCTACTGGATGATATCGTCATTCAGATAAGAAATGAACTTGACGAACAAGTTGACTTCATAGTTCTCTTTGGTTCTATGTCCACAGGAAATACCCATCCACAGAGTGATATTGATATTGGTGTTCAAGTAAGTAATACGAAAAAGGAATTGCAGACAATCTTTGGGGATCTGCTCTCTCTCTTTGATTTCGTAGACAAGAAGATTTCTCCGAAGATTGATGTTACTCTTCTAAATCTCGCAGATCTCACACTTCAGTATAGAGTAGTTCGAGATGGTAAACTTCTATACACGAAGAATGACGAAGTTTGGCCCTGTTTTGTGGAATATGTTCTTCTGAGATATCCAGATTGGGAGTACTACATTCAGAACTACTTGAAGCAATCTCTAGGAGCGTGATTTTAGTGGCTGTAGATCCTTTAATAGTAAAAGTACGGCTGGATATCATTCTCGAACGAGTCACTCGAATCAAACAAATTGAAACTATGACTGAAGAGCAATATTTGAAGGATGAGTTACTCCAAGGTGCAATAGAGAGGAATCTTCAGATTATCGCTCAAGCGATTATAGATATCTGTACTCATCTCGTGGCACACAATCACTGGGGTTCACCAAAATCATACGCAGGTGCGGTGACAATTGTAGCTAACCACCAGGTCATTGATTCTGCTCTTGCTGACAGGTTGATTCATCTGGTAAAACTGCGCAATGTTCTTGTTCACCTATATTTGAAAATCGATGAAAAGATAGTTTACCAGAGTGCTAGATCAATAATCACTGACGCGAAATTATTTACAGATTCTATCCTAGAGTTTGTAGACTCAAAGTGAAGTGACATTCATGGTTTCAGACGAGGATAAACGACAAAGAGACCTTGCACATCTTCGAGCTGTGAAATCATTCAGTAGGTTTTCTGGTGAAGAAAACTTAGTCTTTGGTCTAAGACTATCATCAATTTCTATGAACATTGTGCAAGAATTAGTGAAGCGTTTAATCGACCATGAGAAAAGCAATTGATTGCAACATTCTTCACTAAGTTCACTCGTCACACTCCTTCCCTCACTCTTTCTCTTCAAACGAACTCTCAATGATAAAAAACAGATTCATTAGGAGGTTTTCTATTGATTGGATATAATACAACAGGTGAGATTGAATGGCTGGTTCAATGAAAAGCGCATTACTGTTTATTATAGCCGCAATTCTTTGCATAGTCCAACTCATAGTCAGTATTGTTGGTTTTGATGACGGAATAGGGGCTATGGCTGCTGGAGTCTTTGCATTTGTGAATATTATCGGCTTCTTATTCGCCCGTAGTGGAAGTATGATGGCTGTCTTCAGAGATGTTGGCTCATATGGGAATGTAGTAATTCGAGAGGATACTGGTCAAAGAATTCAAGGTACCCCCTGTTTTGGCGTGTGCTTTGGAATCATGACGATTGTTGTGGCATACTTATTTGCTGATATGATTGAGGGCGAACTAGGCATCATTGCAACATCTCCTACCATTATTGCCGGTATTGTTACAATTCTTGCAGGAATTGTATTTGCCTTGGATTATCGAGGACCCTACACTAGACAAGACTTCTAATTCCTGAGAGCGGAGTGCTGCACTCCCTTAGTTGTTTGAGGTATGCACCATTTTTGTCTTCTCTGAAGTTGGGATTATCAACAGTATAGAGAACCTGCATATCCATCATTATTGACCTTATTTTCGAGTCAATTTTGTCTATGTCATTGACACTCTCAGGATACAATTTCTCTAGCGATTGTCTGTAATCATCAACTCAATCTCTTTGCCATTTTCTGGTTCATCCTAGAAGGGTTAGCTTGGTACCAAAATGACGTGTAGATAGGTTATAAATTCATGAGCGTTTTGTGGTATATGTTGTCCAACACCAGGAGAAAGAATCCTTGAATAACAACACCAATTCCATTCCCCATCATATATGGGTCTTGTAAGTATACAATAATGACAATGATTCCGACAATCAGTACTAAGATGTCGAATTTGATACTCTTGGATACTGTCTGTGAAATTTTCTCTATTGATTGTTCCTTTTGCTTGAACATGATAGAGGCTCCAATAAGTGCATCAATTAATCCCCAGATGATAGCTTGAACACCAATCCCACCAAGGAGAGTTAATTGGAAGCTAAAGAGCAAGACGATACCAATTACTAGACTAATTACACCCCAAACCACAACGCGTTTTCCTACAACCTGCTTTAGTTTATCAACTTCAGACATCTCAATCTCTCCTAAGTAATATCATTTTTTCTTCTTTTTTATTTTTTGAGCAGCATTCCAGCCTGTTATGATTGCGGTAGGGATACCCGCTGGAGCGTATGCCCATTGTCCTGCCATGAATACATCCGGGATTGGCGTTTCTACAGAGCTTGGAATTTTCTGAAGATTATTTACAACAGGGACTTCTGATAGATAGGACCAACCTACAATTGCTCCTTCTGAAGTTCCTGCAATCTTTGCAATACTGAGTGGGGTTGAAGATGATCGAAAGAGAACTTTATCTTTCAGACCAGGATAGATCGAGTTGGTAATGGTTTCCAACATTCGATTTTCGACTTCGGTTTGGAATTCTTCATACCAATTTGCCTCCTCGATCTTTTTCAGTAAGTCGAATTCAAAGAGCATGCTTATTTCCAAGCCCACCTTACTCTCTGGCGCTAATGCTAGGTCTCTAAACGCAGGAATTGAAATTTCATAGGTTGTCAATTGGCAGTACCTCTCCAACCACTGTAAGATTTCTTCCTTTGATTTAGTTTCAAAATTCTCTAATATGGAATCGAGTTCTGACCAGTGTATTTCGCCCAGACCTTGTCTAGATGGTGTATAGAAGAAGTGTCCGTTTGAAATAGAACTAAACTCCTCCAAAGGCATATCTACACCGACAAACAACGAGAAAACAGAATCGCAACCTCGTTTTGATAGAATAAGCTCCTTCTGTTCCAAGATTTTGCTAGTAACTTTTGCCTCCAAATTATTGATGTCAAGTATTCTGTATAGAGTTTTCAAGTCTGCACACCAAATGAGGCTATCATACGTGTACGTTTTGCCATCCTTGTCCCTAAGTTCCTTTTCAGAAGCATTAACAGCTACTATTTCTGTTTCAGTCTTGATCTCTCCTTTGAATTCAATGATCTTCTGAGCGATAGCATTTGGTAGCTTGCCAGTGCCTCCCTTTGGGTATATGTAATCAGTATATGAATAAAAGTAACCTAAAGCGAAAGAAACAGGTGTCTTTTTGAAAAAATGTTGGGCGATAATATCGATGAGGGATTGATTTGATGTTAGTTTTCTTAAATACGATTCAACGGGTTCGTTCTGTTTACTCATTCGGCGTAAAACAGGCAGGAATTTTGGTAACCAACCAAGAAGCTGTTTTAGATATGCTCCATCTTTCTGTTCCCTGAAGTTGGGGTTATCAATGGCATATAGCACCTGCATATCTTTCATGATTGACCTAATTCTAGAATCAATCTTTTCAATATCATCAATACTATCAGGATACAATTTCTCTAACAATCGCTTATACTCGTCTAGGCCAGTTTCCGGTGATAGATGGATGATTTCGTTTTCAATTCCGATTGAAACTGGACTATTTAAAAATTCAAGCTCGATTCCAAGTTCACTGAGCATCGGATAAATTACACCTGCATTAAGAATTGACCTTGCGCCTGCATCAAATGTGAATCCTTCTCGATTGAATGAATTTAGGAGTCCTCCACATTCTTTGTTCTTTTCCAACAAAAGAACATTGTGTCCCGCTCTCGACAGATATACAGCTGCGGTCAATCCCGCCATACCTGCACCGACAATTACTGTCCGATGTTTTTTCTCGCTCATTCCAGACCAGCCATTTCAATTGATTTGTGCCAAAGCTCTTCTGCTACCTCCCTGTCTAATGCTGGAGGTGCAGGTTCTTCCTCTTTTGTAAGATTGAAAAACTTCCCACTTATTCCCTCAATTTCTTTTGAAACTCCAAGATAATACAGTGCTGTTGCAGATATCTGTGGATCTTTCGCGCTACGGTCGATTAGGTTTCTCTTGTACCATCGATATATCCGACCATTCTGCGAACCACTATTGGTCTTGACATTTCCTGGATGCATTGCGTTTATAGTTACACCACTACCTTCGAAATATTCTGCAAATTTGATCATCGAAAGAAGTTGAGCGGTTTTAGCTACGCCATAACTTCCTAAACCTGAGTGTCGACGTTTTTCATATGTTGGATCATGTAGTCCTATGCCCCAAACAGCGAAGCGATGACCTTCTGAATTGACAAAGATTACACGTGCCTTTCCTTGTGCTCTTAATTTTTCCTTTAGTATGTAATTTAAAACGAAAGACCCAAGATAGTCTATTTGAAACACAAGTTCGTTGCCATCTTCAGTGATTATCTTTTTTGTAGAATATATTCCCGCATTATGGATGATAACATCGAATTCTAGATCTGATTCCAATAGTTCTCTTCCAACATTACGTACTTCAGATAAGAGTGAAAAATCTGCGATCTTATAGTCGCACTCGACTTGGAATTCTTGCTGAATCTCTTTACACATGGTGATTGATTTCTCTTCGTTTCGATTAATCAGAAGAAGGTTCGCACCATGAGAAGCGTATTCTCTTGCAGCTGCATAGCCAATTCCTGATGTAGCTCCTGTGATGGCCACCAAACGACCTGTAAAATCATCACTGCAGACTTTCAGTTCTTTCGATGTTCCTTTCATCATTGCAATAATATTTGACCATTTGTATTGCTTACGATACCTTCTCATACCCATACCCGTCACCTGTATTACTTCTACCAATCAAATATTACTTCACGAATTTAAAAGATGCTTATTTAACGTTACTATGCAACAGAAATAAAGACGATATCAGATTGTACACATCTTGGTTCAGCAGATATTGCCCATCTTGTTGCAGACATTTTTGAAAACATGGAACACTTCAAAGAAGCTGAAGACCTATATAGATAAGCTATCAAAAGCCACACTAAAAGTTCCGAAGCTTCGACTGGCTTGGGCGATTCGTTAGTAAAAGAAAAACATCTGAGTAAAGCTGAGGAACGTTACACCAAAGCAATCATATTCAATCAGGATTTTACTCATGCTGAGGAACGTCTTGCTGAGTTACTCAAGAAATTGGTCGAGAGTCTGCTGCTGAGAAATTTTTGAAGAAACAATCAAGCAGGAACCCGCCCTGAGGAATCAAGTTAACATAAGATGGACTCAACAGAAAGATATTGACAGGAAGAATGATTCCCCGTGGTTAGTGGTCTCCCTCCTTCATCCTTTCTATTTACACTGCAAGATACATAACACTATAAGCGAAGTTCCGTAGCTCTTTGGTACAGGCATAGCAACTATGCAAACTTTTCACACTGGTTTTATCGAGGATTAACGACCTTCCGTTCTTCCATCTGAAGATTACCCTAGTTTTCAATGACCTGAATTCGCAAAAGCGAGTGATAGATAATGACAGATTTTAAGATAGAGCCCATAGAGGCTACAATTTCCGAGCTCAAGCCCGGAATGAAGAGTGTAAACATTACCTTCAAGGTCATGAGCACTGGTGATGAAAGATCAGTTGAATCCCGTAGTGACGGTCAGACACATCGTGTTTTGGATGCTCAAGTTGGCGATTCAACAGCTACAATTCTCATGCCTTTCTGGAATGAGACCATTGATGAATTGAAAGCAGGTGAGACCTATACCCTTACAAATGGATACGTTGGTATCTTTAGGGGAAGTCTCAGACTGCAATCAGGCAAATTTGGTTCAATTGAATCAGCGGAGAACGGTATCGATGAAGTTAACGAGACCCTCGATATGTCTGCTGAAGAGCATAGTCGTTAATCAAAAGTGAGTGAATTACAATGAGTGATAATAATATTAAGCCTGTAGAAGCCACAATTGCTGAGTTAAAGCCTGGCATGAAAAGTGTAAACATTACCTTCAAGGTCATGAGCACTAGTGAAGAAAGATCAGTCGATTCTCGTAGAGATGGAGAAACCTACCGTGTGATTGATGCAACAGTAGCTGATTCAACAGCAACTATTTTGATGCCAATTTGGAACGAAACTATTGAATCAATTAGAGATGGAGAAACCTACCGTCTTACGAATGGTTACACAGGTCTCTTCAAGGGCAACTTACGACTTCAATTGGGAAAGTTCGGTTCGATTGCTTCAGCTGAGCATCCTATTGATGAAGTGAACGAAACTCTCGATATGTCTGCTGAAGAACACAGTAGCAGATTCTAAAGTAATCTGAATTTGTGTTAATGAAGGAGCTAGCTTTATGCTACTCCCTCCATTCTTTTTTTCTAGATACCTAATTGTAAGTACAATCTAGAGGATACGTCTGATTGTCATAATTTAGTCTTGTAATTAGTAAGGACGTTTGCTCTATGGTGAATTCGAGGGAATGATTAATGACCTTTGACTATGACGATAAGAAATGTCCAAAATGTGGTAAGAAGGATGTTGAGTTGGTACGTTATGGCATTCAATATAATCTCTTCACCTGCAAGAATTGTCATATGTTCTTCCGCGCTTCCGCACCTGAAGGTGAAGTCAGTTTATTGATAGATAGATGCACGAATTGTGGAAAACAAAATCTTCATTATGATCGGACATTATCAGTAGGCGAATTATCATATGAATGGTTCACATGTGAGAAATGTGGTGTAATTATTCAGGCAGATCCCTACGGAAATGTATGGACAGTAAAACCCCCTTAGATGAACCCGTGATTGACTTATTATGATGATATGATTGCATGGGAAATATTGAGATACCTCAGATCAAACAAGATCGAAAGAAACCACCAGAATTAATAATCGGTTCAAGATAGAAGATATATTGAGGGTATTAAATGGTATCACTAAAAATAAACAAGGATGATGTACCAAAGGATGCTTGGGATTTATTTGAGTCAGCAATGAAAGATGAGCAAGCTGGTCAGAAGTCCAAGGCTAAGGAAAAATATGAGAAAGCAGTGGAGTTGTTTCCAAAGTTCGAAGCCGCATGGATCAATCTTGCGATGGTCTACCAAGATTTAGGAGACGCTGTCATGCCTCTAGCAATAGCTCGACAGGGTTTGGAAAATGTACCAGAAAGCTCTGCTTTGTGGACTAGTCTTGGATCCTTTTACTCCAGAATACAAATGATGGAATCTTCAGCAGAGGATGCGTATCGGAAAGCAATAGAGTTTGATTCAACCAATTACGTCGCAGTATTGAATCTGAGCTCAATTCTTGCCCAGCAAGAAAAGTTACAAGAGGCTGAAAAGATTATTAGTACAATCTTGGAGGCTCCTACTCCCGATAATCTGTATACTGACACAAGGCAGATTCTCTCTTTTCTATGGTCTCAACTAGCATTCTTCCGAGCTCAAATAGGAAAAACTGAGGGAGTACAGGAAGCGTGTGAAAAAGCTCTTGAGATGGACAACACAAATCCACGCGTACTACAATTTGTAGCAAGAGCTCGAGCTCTGATTGGTGACATGACCTCAGTTGACAAGAAAGTAACCTCTGATGCCGACTCAATGTATGATATCGCACTTACTCTTGACCGTCAAAAGGAATATACCAAAGCAATAGAAGCCTATAAGCAAGTTCTCTCGATTAATCCCTCTCATACGCATGCTCGTGCCAATTTGGGTGCTGTTCTTGTTGACCTAGAGCGATACGAAGAAGGAGAGAAGATACTCCGCCCTCTTATTGAAAATGATCCCACAAATCATATCGCTTGGATTAATCTAGGAAAAGCTCTCATTGGTCTGGGGAATAATGAGGAGGCTGAAGCAGCAATGAAACGTGTGGTAGAAATAAAACCTGACTACACGAATGGTTGGTATCAGCTTGCAGGTATCTATGATCGGCAAGGCCGACTACAAGAAGCTGAAGGTGCCTTTCGAAAGACCGTGGAGTATAAACCTGATCATTTTCGAGCTTGGTGTGACTTAGGAGTAACATTGATACAACTTGGTCGAAATCCAGAAGCTGAGGGTCCTCTTCGGAATGCCACAAAATATGGGCCTGAAGACGTGAAGTCTTGGTCTAACTTGGGTCTTTATTACACAATGCTGAACCGATGCGCTGAGGCAAAAGAAGCAATCGAGAATGCACGAAGGATTGATCCTGATGATAGGCATCTAAG
>SDNZ01000133.1 GCA_004524565.1 Candidatus Thorarchaeota archaeon | reverse complement strand
ATATCACGGTATCGACCTAGATAGTCAACAATCTCCTTAAACATGTCAGCAGCTTCGTTATCACTCTGAGCTTCCAATTTTTCAAGTTGGTCTATCTCACTCATGTCTTCTTCAAGGACTGCTCGAATGCTGATTGCAAGCGCTGCCGTAGCTATTTCAGAAAGATATGGAAGCGATTCGAGCTCTTTGAAGTGATCAAGATCTTGACTCATAGTCACTATTTCCAAAATCTTCTGGGCATATCGTCCAACATTTTTAAGACCGCTTGATGTATGAATATATGCAACTAGACGGCGCAGGTCTTTCTCTAAAGGCTGGTAGGTAGTTATTGCCCCAAAAGCCATATCCTCAATGGTATGATGCAGAGCCTCGACATCCTCGAATTCAGTCAAAGCATTCTCTGCAACTTCAGCATCAAGATCCTCAAAGGTTTTCATTGCTTGCTTCAGTGCTGCACTTACCAGTGTATGAAGCTTTTTCAGATGTTTCGCTATTTCATCTGTAATCGGCTCAAGATTGGGGTTCATTGTATCACCACCAGTCATATTTCGCAGTAATCTTCGAGATTAAGGTCTTGTGTTTTGATATAATATATACAAGTTTTTAATGAGGTGCTTGACTAGACAGACCCTTGAAGGCTAGCCCAAGTTTGACTCGTTTACCTGTCACCATATAGACAGCTCGCTCTGCGATCGAGAATGCATGGTCCGCAGCACGTTCACAATATCTACCAACTACCACATAGTATAGAGCCATTGTTGTGATATCGTTTCTCTTGCGTAGATAGTCAGTAATCTCTTCAAACATTTCAGAGGTTTCTTTATCACTGATTGCCTCCAATTTCTCAAGTTCATCAATCTGTGAAAGATCTCTATCGAGAATTCCTTTCATTGCAATGTTAATTGTTTGCTTTGCAAGGTCCGCGAGGTAGGGAAGTGAAATTAATTCTTTGAAATGCTCCATACCCTCGCATAACCTAACAATGTGTGCAATTTTGTAAGCGTATCTCCCTATACGGTAAAGATGGTGCGCAACCTGAAGATACGTAGAGAGTTCGCGCAGATCCTTTGCTACAGGTTGGCGCCTGGCAATGGTTTCAAAGACATTTTCCTCAATACTTTGAGACAAATTTTCAATATTCTCGGAGGTCTCACGTATTTGTGCAGCCAAGTCCTGATCGAGCGTCTTAAATGCTTTCATCGCGTCAATGAATGCATCTGTAGACATCTCTGTCAATTCTCTCAATTTACCATTGATTAGTTTCAAATGACGCTGTAATTGTATCGACATTGTTCTCACCTATCCAATTCGCCCTGTAATGAATGCCTCGGTTCTTGAGTCAGTAGGAGCTTCGAGGATTCTCTTTGTTTCGTCAAATTCTACAAGCTCTCCTAAATAGAGGAACGCTGATTGGTCAGACACTCTAAAAGCTTGTTGAACATTATGGGTGACTAAGATAATTGTGTAATCATTTTTCAATTCAACGATGAGTTCTTCGATTTTCGTGGCACTAATTGGGTCTAGTGCTGATACTGGCTCGTCCATAAGTAGAACAGGGGGATCAACAGATAGAGCTCTAGCAATGCATAATCGTTGTTGTTGTCCTCCTGAGAGGTTTGGAGCAGGGTGATCAAGATCATCTTTCACTTCATCCCAGAGTGCAGCTTTCTTTAGAGAGGTTTCAACGATCTTCTCCAATTCATCTTCATCTTTTGTGCCATGGAGCTTTGGACCGTAAGTTATATTATCTCTCACACTCATCGGAAATGGATTTGGTTTCTGAAAGACCATTCCTATATGAGTTCGCAAATCGTATACACTAAATCCGGGTCCATAAATATCTTCACCACGGAAGAGAACAATTCCTGTATGTCTGAAACTGGGAACAAGATCATTAAGACGATTTAAAGACCGCAAAAGAGTTGATTTACCACATCCTGAAGGTCCCATGATTGCGGTTATCGTGTTATCTTTGAAATAACATGTAATGTCCTTCAAGATATGTTTCTTACCAAACCATGTAGAGAGATTATGTACCTCTATATGATGTTCAAAATTAGACATCTATACAAGCCTCCTTGTGACTTTCCTCGAAATTAAATTAGCAATCACATCAATTGCTAGTACCATCATCATCAGGGCTAGAGCTGTTCCATGTGCTTTTTCTTGCAGATATTGTCGCGGATCACTTATGTAGGCCCAGATGGTATATGGCATTGATGCGACCCATGAACCTGGACCAGTAATTTCTGTGGGTACACTCAAGCTGTTGCCTGCTGTGAAGATGAGCGGGGCGGTTTCACCCATGACACGCCCGATAGCTAACAAAATACCAGTAATGACTCCAGGGAATGCTGATCGTAGTGTGACATTCCATGTGGTTGACCATTTTGTTGCTCCCAGTGCAAGAGAAGCTTCTCTAAGGGACATGGGTACTGCTCGAAGAGCCTCTTGAGTTGTACGAAGCACAGTTGGAATCATCATGAATGCCAGTGTAAGACTTCCAGCAACTATCCCCATTCCTATATGAAGATAATCAACAAGAAATGCAAACCCAAATGCTCCAAATACAATCGAAGGTATTCCTGCGAGGACATCCGATGTAAACTCGATAATTGCTCGGAGTTTACCTGGTTGCGTGTATTCATTTATGTAGACAGCACCAAAAACACTCAGAGGGATACCAACAGCTGAAGCTAGCAAGATTAGTTCGACTGTTCCCACAAAAGCATTTCTAATTCCACCTTCAAGTCCAGCTCCTGGAAATGTAAACAGGAATTCAATACCTTGTCCAGGTCCTGTTCCAAACACTTGCTCAAAGCCAATACTAGCGACTTGAAAAAGGACAAAAAAGAAAGGTGAAACTATGATTATAATTGCCATACCGAGAATAATCTTAAATAAATAATCAGAAAGGTGTCTTCTGGATTTGACAGCATCTTTCAATCCAAGTCGACCATATATTTTACGAAGGGGAGATTCTGAAATGGATTGAGTAGTCATCCTAGATATACCCCCTTGTCTTCATTCCCCAGCGAATAAACAGCTTTGCAGTAATGGTAAAGCACATTGACATTATTAGAAGTACAAGTCCAACAGCAAATAGGGCAGACCGCCACAGGGGAAATACAAAAGCATAACCAAGCTGGTTTGTGATTATACTTGTCATGACATAAGTTGGATCAAATAATGAATATGGTATTTGAAGAGAGTTACCGGTGACCATTAATACCGCCATGGTTTCACCAACTGCTCTTCCAAGGGAGAGCACAACAGCAGCACCTACACCAGGTAGTGCCGCTGATAGGACAATCTTGCGAGAAGTTTCACTTTGCGTTGCTCCTAATGCCAACGAAGCTTCTCTAAGACTCATTGGTACTGTCTGGAGAGCATCATTGGAAATAGTAACAATTGTAGGTAATAACATAATAGCAAGAATAATTCCACCGGCAAGAACAGAGAGACCATTTGTTGTACTATTTGCTAATGGTGCAATATTATATTTGATGATAGGAACTAATACTATGTAGGCCCAGAGACCATACACTATTGATGGAATTGCAGCCATCATTTCTATAATCATTTTGATTGGTTGTCTGAGTTGCATTGGACAAAACTCACTGAGAAAAATTGCTCCTCCAATACCCAAGGGAACAGCAAGCCCAATAGCAATACCAGTACATATGAGGGACCCAACAATAAAGATACCAATACCATAGAGGTCTCTATTTGGATCCCAGGTGGGACTAACAATAATTCCGGGACCACCGACGGGATCAATGAAAATTGGAACAGATTCGAACCAGAGAAATGCTAGAATGAGAATGATTATGAGAGTACTGGCGAGAGCTGGAATGAACAGTCCGAAACGACCTAATGAATCAATGCGACCGGGTTTATCTGAGTCTTTAAACTGTTTCAAGGATTGAGTAATTTTGACGGCTATTTGATTCAAGGGGTTGCTTGAAGATTCCTCGGTCATTTATTGGTTCCTTCCACTTTCCATTATTTCATTAATATGCTTCTTTAAGACAGATTCCGAACTAGGTCTGAAATGATATTCAACGCATATTGTTGAGCTGAGGTTCCATTGATTGGGACATAACCTGCATCAGGAACATGAGTCTGCCCTCTGAATAAACACCAAGCAAGAAATGTGACAGTATATGTTCTTAGAAACTCACGGTTCACAAGATAGAACAGAAGTCTAGCAATTGGATACGCACCTATTATTTCAGAATTCATCAGATCTTGATCTACTGATGTCAGGTTAGTCGGGATTGCCTTTACTGTGTTTACTATGGATGGAGAAATCCATTCTCCGTTCCCGGGATTATACAGATCTACAATCACAGCTCCCTCCATAAAAGCAAGACTGACATATCCTATACCGTGATCATCTGAAAGTACTCCTGATGATACACTTGGATTTCCATCAACTGCATTTACACCTGCTGGAAATGATAACGCTTCTTCATGACCAAGAGTCCATTCATATTCAGCTCCATTGGGATTGATATTTTGATTAGCTGTTTCCAACCATTTAGCGAATGTAGCGGTTGTTCCACTTGCATCTGAACGAACATAGACATCAATTGTTCCAGTCTGCAAGACACTTACTCCAAATATTGATGCAAATTCATCCCAAGTAGTGACTTCTCTCTGAAAAACAGCAACAGCCATATCGCAATCCATCTTGAAAACAGAACCATTGACTTCTTCGTTCACTATTATTGCCAATGCATCTGCAGATATCGGTATAACTGCGACATGAGGATTATCATCAATATACTCTTGTTTTGGATATGAGCTAGAAGCACCCACATCAATAAGACCTTGGCTAACGAGAGACTGACCAAGACCTGATCCTCCAGTACTGGGATTTAGTGTTAATCCTGGATTGTCAGCATGAAAATATGTAGCCCATACTTGTGAAAGAGGATACACGGTCGTTGACCCAGCTGTTGTAATAGAATAACTCGTAGTAATTCCAGAAGGTGGGCTAATGAAAATCAATCCTCCTGCACCAATTATCATCCCTAAAATCAGACCTGTGATTATTCCAGTTTTTTGTCGCCAAATTGATCTCAAAATAGAATCCTCCTTGTATTGTCATGAACGCCAAGAAACACCCTGAATTAAGGTATTCGGAAATCATTAATGTCACCTTAACGTCCATGACTTTTAGGAGAATACTAGCTAATTGGTAACAAAGTACTTACAACACTTAGAGCATATGTGGCAGCTGATGTTCCACTAATTGGTACATAGCCTACGTCAGATATGAACTGTTGACCCTGTACCAGCACCCAATTGAGATAGACGATAGTATACCAGTGAATATTGTTTTCATTGACTAGATAATACAGAAGTCTAGCAATTGGATATGAATCAGTATTATTAGAATTCATAAGATTCTGACCAGGATTTAAGAGCTCATCAGGTAATGCTCTCAAAGCGTTCTCTAAGGTTGGTTCAATGTATATATTTATTCTAGGATTGTACAACTGCACAGGGGTTAGTCCTTCTATGAATGCTAGACCGACATAGCCAATTCCCTGATTATCAGAAAGAACTCCAGATGCAACACCCGGATTTCCATCAACCGCGCTATGGCTCGATGGCCATGACACAGTTTCCTTATGTCCTAATCCCCATTCATACTCTGCACTATTTGAATTAATGTTCTCATCTGCAGTTTCTAACCAGCTCGCAAAAGTCGCAGTTGTGCCACTAGCATCAGCTCTGACATAGACATGAATTGCACCTGATGCCGCTACAATCACATTGAAGGTTGTTTCGAAATCTTCCCAAGTCGTAATGTTGCCTTGGAATATTGCTACAGCCATATCACAATCCATTTTGAAAATACTACCATTGACTGTTGGATTCGTAACAATGCCAAGAGCATCAGCAGATACTGGAATGATTTTGACATCAGTATGAGCTGTTCGAAAGTCTAAATCAGGGTATGAACTTGATGCTCCAATATCAATTAGCTGACTAGCAACCTGAGATTGACCAAGACCAGATCCACCAGTGCTGGGATTCACGATAATAGATGGAAAAGCTTCGTGGAATTGCGTTGCCCATTCCTGAGACAAAGGAAATACTGTTGTTGAACCAGCAGTCGATAATGTGTGTATATTTGAGCCGCTGGAAGGAACTCCGATGAGATGGAGACCTCCAACACCGATCAATATGCCTACAATAAATGCGAATACTATTTTTGTCGTATTATTCATTTTTTGTACTCCATTTGAGTTTGAGATCGTCCCAAAAAAACAGATAGTTAAGAAATAGGCATCAGCTTCAGCTACTGTAACAGATGTAAATGCATCATATGCATAACATTAAATCACTAGATTTAGGGTAGACGCTCTAATTCGAGAGAAGATAATGATTCAGAAGAGAAGTTATCAGATTGATATCTTAATACGCAATCATGCATTTACAGCATTTACATTGGACAGGTGAAATAAAGTGAGCCCAACTAGAAAATTGAATCAAGTGAGAAATTCGCTCTACGTTTATCTACCGCGAGATTGGTGTAATGAACATAATCTGAAGAAACACTCAGAGGTACTACTTGAGCGGATACAAGACGGGTCACTTCATGTTGTTCCAATTTCAGTTTCACGTAAAGAGAAAGGAAAACTCAAGATAGGCGTAGACAATGAACATAGAAAGGATTTGGCAAACCTACTGGTTGGAGCCTATATTGTTGGAGTTGAAGAACTAGAACTCAAGTTTGATGATATAATGGATATGGCTACTCGCGAAGATATCAGCAAATGGGTTGACAAACTTGAGGGGTGGGGAATATTGGATGAAAGGAGTAATAGTGTTCTCATAAGTGATTTGTTGTCAAGTGATCGGGAAGTTATTCGGAAAGTCTTACGGAGACAATTCGCTACAACTAAGTACATGCTCGAACGGACTATTTCTATTTTTGAAACACGAGATGCTACAGACTACTCACATATCATATCTAGGGATGAACAGGTCGATAGAAATAGGTATTTGGTTGAAAGACTCTGTCATCTTGTTCTTCGAGATCCAAGCTATTCAAGGTTGGTATCTCTGTCCCCCCCAGATGCTCTCAACTTTAGTTTAGCTGCAAAACATGTAGAACGAATTGCAGATCACATCTGTGAAGCAGTATTGGAGCTGGTTAAATCAACTTCTTTTGAAGGTAGACTTAGAAATCTAGCCACTAACATTGTGAGTCTCTATGATAGAACAAACACTGTATTTTTTGGAATTGATAAGCCAAGTAAATCAAGTGAGGAAGAATTGACTAGTTATGCATCAGAGGCTTTTGATGCACTGGAAGAGGCAACAGGTTTAGCAAAAGCTTTACGTCGTTTGGAATCTTCTCGGAAAGAAAAAAGCTCTCATGAAATCCTTCTAGCTCTTCATTTTGGTAGAATTGCATCTTATTGTGCTGATATTATTGAAATTGGTATTAATAGAATAATAATGTCAAGACTTTAGGAGCTAGACTTATGTCATAATCTTTTACTAGTTTTCTTGGTGAAGAGTATGCGGCAAAAACCCAAGAACACGCTGAATGAACTTAATAGTAAAGAATGGGTGAGGGCTACTAAATCGTGGTTTATAATCAATCCTAAGCCTAGGGCCAAAGAACATTTTAATCATCCTGCAAAATTCCCCGAAGAACTAGTCAAACATTTTTTACATTTCTTCACCAAGAGAGGTTGTTGGGTACTTGATCCTTTTGCTGGTGTTGGGAGCACGCTCATAGCATGTAAAGAGACTTCACGAAATGTCGTTGGTATTGAAATAAATCCTGAATTTGTCAAGATCGGTACAGATTTTCTCGGACCTCATACCAGTGATTGTGAATATCATCTTATCATTGGAGATTCTAAGAATACGATAGAGCTGCTTAATACTAAATTCAATATGAATAATCCTGAATTCGACTTTTTAATTACATCACCACCTTATTGGAATATGCTTAGAAAATCAAGAGGTGGAAACGATTCAATCCACAAAGAACGTAAGGACAAAGGACTCAAGCAATTCTATAGTGACAAAGAGAATGATATAGGGAACATTGAGAACTATAGGGAATACATAGAAGCTGTTGCTACTATCCTCGGAGACCTGAAACCATTAATTCGAGCGAATGCGTATCTAGCGATTATCGTGCAAAATATGAGGGATGTGGATGGTCAGATGCGACCAATCGCTTGGGACTTAGCTAAAAGGATGTCAATGGACTATAGACTCCAACAAGAGATGATT
>SDNZ01000132.1 GCA_004524565.1 Candidatus Thorarchaeota archaeon | reverse complement strand
GCGGCACTTGCGACTCCTTTTACACCTGCCCAACTAACAAAGAATCTCTCCTTAAAACCTAGAGACCTGTCACCAGAAGTTACTAGAAAAACAGAGATTGGTCTTGCGATGAAGATCACAAGTACAGCTGTGACGAATCCAAGTGCAAGAAAAGCTGGATTTTCCATGATGAATCGAATTGTTTCAGTTGCTGGATTTCCTTGAATTAGTGGAACACTTAGTGTGTAACCAAGAAGAATGAATACAACAATTTCGAAGAAGAATGAAACATTTTTCATGACACCTCTCATAGAGCGCTGCGGTAATGGTTCAATTCCAATTCTTCGTGCATTAGCCATGAATATACCGGCAAAAACAGCTGCCAACGCTCCTGGGTGGATATAGAATACTGTAAAAAGCTCACCGAGACCATATGCTAGAAAAGGAGTGGTGGCGGTCAAGATTGATACATTAGTATCATCTCCTGCTCGAGGGATAGCGTACCCGACAATTCGAGCTACAAAATATCCCAAAAGTACACCCAATCCCATACTTGCTACAAATTCTGCAAAAATCAATGCCCAATCTGTTTGACCTGTGGTGCCTGCGAGTGATGCGATAACAATTGGTTCAAACACAGTGATGACCAAAATCACCGATGTTGCATCATTGAAAACAGCCTCTCCTTCAAGGATTGAGAATAATTTACGTTTAACTCTCACTCCACCAGATTCAAGGACAGAGAACAGTGCTGCGGGATCTGTAGGGGATAGAATTGCACCAATGAGAAATGCTGCTATACCAATTGGAATGGCAATTGCAGCTGTCAGTGTTTGCAAAGCAAAACCTCCTATCAGAGATGTTGCCAACACACCAACTGTTGCTAATAACAATACATTGACGATTGATAATCTCAAGTCACGTAAACTTAGAGTGAGTCCAGCGTAGAATAATACTGTTGCAAGTGTCAACTGGGCTATGAAATCAAAACCCGCAATTTGAACTAAAGTAATTCCAGGCTCAAGTGAAACTAGAATTCGCCCCATCAACAGCCCTGTGAGGACAAGTGGTATTGGGTGTGGAACACGATACCGTTCTGCGATTTTTGCGATGGCTACTCCAAGAATTAGGATACCAGCTATCAATACCAGAATTGTAGTAGATAGTTGCTCTCCTTGCATCAAATAATATCAAATCTCCGCAATGATCTCTGCACATTCTTTGGCATAATCTGAAATATGCTCAAGATCAGCAATTATCTTCCTCATCATATAACATGTAAAATCAGTGTCTCCACCAGTTGCAACAGATATCTGACGACATATCACTATGTTATCTTCATCAATTTGTCTTTCTAATTTAATTAAAAGTTCTAATGTTGTTTCTGCATCTTCAGAATTGGACTCCCTTTGTGAGATCATCAATTTGAGAGCTACAATCATTTCATGTACCTTTGTTGAGATTGTTGTCATCGAATCCATGAAGATTTCATTGAATGATTCTTCTTTTAGCATATCGATCATAACTAATACTCGGAGGAAGGTATGTTGCATATTCAACAAATGTGAAACAATGGCTTGTGCCATAATTCCTAAATCATCATGAGGGAGATTCCTAGAAAATGCATATCTGTCAATTAGACTTCGGATCTTCTTGTAAGCGTCTTTCCTTTTCTCTGTCCACATCTCGTCTAACAATTCATCACATTTCAAACACAGTCTTTTGTGAACATAATCTGCTATGGTCTCCTGGATTTCAATGATTTTTCCCAGTTGAAGTAGGATCGTCTGTCTATCCAATATTTCGCTTGCCATTTTCTATCCCTCCTGTTCTTTCCTTCTTCTCCATGATAAGGCAAGATCCACATGTATGAAATGACGTCTAATTGTGACTTCAATTCCAGTTTCAATAGGTTCTCCTAAGGGAACTTCTATGATACCTTCTTTCAGGGTGGGCATTGGAAGTTCTAGCTTCTCACCAGCTCGAATTTGCTCTGCTATTTCGATGAGTAAATCGGCAAGATTGCTAAGCGTCTTCTCCTCTTCGAATTCGTATTCTTCAATTCGCATATTCCTAACTCCTTAGGTACGATGCTAATGAAACGATTCCTCACTTTTTTCCTTTTTTAGAGTACCTATTCCGCCAAACTATCTTTTTTTCCTTTGTCCTCGATAATTTCGACAGGAGTTTCTTTAGCTACAATGATGTTCAATGTTTCAGGCACTTCAGGTGCAACATATGGAAATGATGCAATCTCGCGCTTTCTTAGAACGTGTCTAAATGAAAGAAAACCTATAACTCCTGAAATCATCGACGCACTGAGAATTGCCACTTTTGATGTGGTTAATAGTATTGGATCTGCAATTGCCAGTGATGCGATAAAAGTTGAGATTGTAAAACCAATACCAGTGAGAAATGATACAGATATCATCATTTCCCAATCTACATCTTTTGGTAAGTTGATTTGACCAATCTTAATACCTACCCACATGGCTAACAAAACTCCCAAGGGTTTGCCTATAATCAATCCAAGAATAATTCCTATCGAAATCGGACTTACTAACATTGCAGGATTTAGCTGCGCTACTGAGATGGCTGAATTTGCCAATGCAAATACTGGTACAATCATAAATGCAAGCCATTTTGTCAATGCGTGTTCTGCTTGCTGTAAAGGTGCTTCAATATCCTTGCAGGTCATTTCTAGAGTTCTTGAAAGATTAAGTAGAACCACTATATCATCTTCAGCGGAACCATCTTCTGTTACGATATTGATTCTATGCATGATTTGATTGCTCCTTTCTTTGAACTCCTTATGGTCTATTTTGGTTGTTGCAGGAATGGATAAAGCGATGAGGATTCCTGTTATGGTTGGATGAATTCCTGATAGTAGAAACTCAAGCCAGAGGAATATGCCAAGTAATGCATAAGGTGCGATATGCCTAATTCCGATTCTATTCAGGGTGATAAGTAGTATAAAGACCAACGCGGCTAGCTCTAAATGTAAGAGCGAGAATCCATGGGAATAAAGAAGTGCAATAATTATGACACCACCAATATCATCAGTAATGGCTAATGTGGTTATGAAAATCTTCAATGATGTCGGTACTTTTTTTCCGAAAATTGATAATAAACCCAAGACGATAGCTATATCAGTAGCGATAGGAATTGCCCAGGCATTTGCCCCTTGACTACCGATTGGATTAAACATCACAAAAATAAAAGCTGGAACTATCATGCCCCCCATCGCTCCTATTACTGGAGCTAATGCATTATTGCGTGAACTAAGCTCTCCAATTAATAACTCACCTTTCACCTCAAGTCCGATTAGGAAGAAGAAAAACACCATGAGTAGATCATTTATCCAGAACAATAGGGGTTTTTCAATACTGAAAGGTCCAATTACCAATCCAATAGCAGTATCCCAAATCGTAACGTAGGAATCACCAATAGGGAGATTAGCAATCACAAGAGAAATAACTACACAAGCGAGAAGAACCAATCCACCTGATGCCTCATATTGCATAAATTGTCTGAAGGGTTTTGCAATTCGTACAATTTGGTTGGGTTTTCCTTTTTTGAAATGTTTTCTCTTGGGTGGCATTCAGCATTCCTCGCCCATTGTTTACATAGATTGAATTTAATCTCGATGGATTGAACTATCTATCACCTGTTCATTACAAACGAAATTATAATCGATTCTATATATTTTGAGTCATAATCGAATATGGCGCATCTGTCAGAAAATACAGAAATTCACAATTAACCACCACCCTTAATTGGTAATCGAATAAGTTTGATTTACTAGCCCTGAGCTAGAACGAGCATCTAAGGAGCCACTCCCATTGAGTGAAGAAAAAGACGATATGGTAGTCACACCATTCAAAGTCAGTGGTAAGCTCGATTACGACCGGCTCATCAAGGAGTTTGGTACTGAGCGTATCACTGAAAAATTGAAAGAACAGATTTACAAGATTGCTGGAGAAAAGAATTTGTATCTGGAGAGAGACTTATTTTTCTCTCACAGAGACCTTGATTGGATTCTGAAGGAGTACGTGAAAGGAAACAAATTTGTAATCTACACAGGAAGAGGACCTAGCGGTCATACTCATATCGGTCACCTAGTACCTTGGATGTTCACAAAATGGTTTCAAGACCGATTCAAGACCCGTCTGTACTTCCAGATGACGAATGACGAGAAATATTTCTTCAATCCTCATCTCAGTCTAGAAGATGTAAAGAAGTACACGTATGAGAATACGCTGGATTTACTTGCACTTGGATTCGAGCCTGAAGACACATACATTATCCAAGATATCGAGCACATTGATATGTTATACGAGATTGCAGTAGAAGTCGCTCGAAAGGTGACCTTCTCCACAGTGAAAGCAACTTTCGGATTTGACAACAGCACGAATATTGGATCGATCTGGCACCCTGCTATTCAAGCAGTTCCTGCGTTCATACATTCGTGGATCTATGGGAAGAACACACCTTGCATCATTCCATGCGCAATTGATCAAGATCCCTTCTGGAGAGTAACCAGAGATGTCGCTGAGAAGATGGGTTACTACAAACCTGCTAGCATACAGTGTACATTCGTGCCCGGATTGAAAGAAGGTGGAAAGATGTCTGCCTCGGAACCTATGTCTGCTATCTTCACAACTGACACTCCCAAATTAGCGAAGAAGAAGGTCATGGCAGCCTTTACTGGTGGCAGGACAACGGTCGAGGAGCAGCGTAAGCTTGGAGCTAACCCTGACATCTGCAGTGTATACAAGTACTACAACTTCATCTTCATGCCTGATGACAAGGACCTCGCTGATATCGAGAAGAAGTGTCGAGGTGGCGAAATTCTGTGTGGCGAATGTAAACAGATCCTTGCCCCAATGATGATGGAGTTTCTTGAGAAGCACCAGGCTGCTCGTGAAGAAGTAAAGGATCGAGTAGAGGAATTTTCAGCTGCCCGACTTCGTGAGGATCTCCGTCGATAGCTTATTGCTAAGATGCTGATTGTGTAAAATTTGTACTTGTACAGTTTATTGCCTTTCAGCATTCTTATACTATTTCATAGCTTCTGAGAATTCAGAGGCGCATATAACGTCCAACTATGATAATGAAATTGAAATTTATGACAAACCTTTGGTAGAGAGGAACATCTACAGATTTCTTATGCATCTGGGATTGGTTGCAATACTCGGAACAGTTTTCATCTACCTGTTGGAGCTGGTGATTTACCCACAGTATATTCAGATGATGCTAACAGAAGGATTCATCCCATCATTAGTATTCAATGAGCAGCTCAATCTTATCCATTCAATGGATTCCATAATATCAATCGGTATTGGACTTGGATTCTTTGGATTATTCGCAAAATACGGAAGGAAGTCGGGGTATATCTTTCTTCTAGTTTTCATATTTCCAATATTCAGTCTTCAACAATTCTTTGTTGATTTCATGATTGGAGTTACATCATTAGATGAATCATTGATATGGTATGTGTCTGCAACAGGACCTGCAATAGGCAAAGGTGCGATACTTACATTGTTACTATATCTTGCGCTTAAACCTGTGACAGAAAAACGAATCATAGGAGTATCATCACTGGTTTTTGTTATTAGTCAGGTGGCTGAAGTTATCTGGTATTTTTCCACACGACATTTAGCTCCCATTTATGATTTCACAAATCCTGATTTCACACAATGGACCGTAGTGGGTTCTTTCGAGAATACGATGTTTATCGTTATTCCTTACATCTTGGGTGCAATCGTTTGCGCAATCATATTTGCCGCGTTATTTGTTTTTGAGATTCGGAAAGACAATCGATCTGTAGATGAGAATTTTCGCGAAAAGGAGGTGATAAATCAAATACTCCAAAGGAGATAGTTATCAGTAGGTAAATCTTGTCACATCTACAGGTTAGGTGTGATTTTCAGTGATAGAATGGCTAATAGCACTTGGGATTGGAATTGGAATTTCAATGGTGATCTATGCGGCATCATTTGCAGTAATGGTTGCTGTTGCAAAACGAAGAAAGATAGAGCCAAATATCACTCTAACAAATCCATGGATATCCTCCGCGATTGTAAGTCCAGTGGTTTTGGGTCTATCACTATTTGCCATCTTTCTTCTGAGCATGGGTATGCTACCTCTCTGGGGATTTCAGGTACCCACATTCGAGGTCATGATTCAACTTAGTGTAATCGGTATCTTTGCTGCGGTTGTTATTGTTCTGGTAAGTGAACATATCTCCCCAACTCCCGAAAAAATGAGCCCCCCTTCGGATAGGAGAGGTCGTTTCATATTTTTCATTGTCATAGTTCTTCTAGCAAGCATCGCTGAAGAAATGCTGTTCCGAGGTTTCTTACAGAATATACTAGACAACACTCTATTACTTGCACTAGATTTCGGGTGGTTCACAATTACAGGAGGTGCTGTCGTTTCTGCTATTTTCTTTGGGATGATACATGTGGCTCCTGCTAAACAGATGGGATCATCCGTCCCTGTTCTTGTGATATCTGCCGCAATTCTAGGATTGATTGCTGGTGTCTTCCTTACATTCTCAGGGAGTATGATACTTCCTATCATCGTACATATAGAGTTCAATCTAGTAGGATTCATTTTAGGAGTCCGAGACTCGAAAAAATAATGGACAAGTTTATTTATTCTGGCAATTGAGCTTCATAGGATTAACTATTAGGGTAACTTTTGAAATTGTGGGAAGAAACATCTGAGAATCAAGAATACATTTACGATATCGACTCATTACAACTAGCGGTGACTGTAGGTGACTGTAGGTAGGATTCCAAGATACGTCTTGAATTTCACAAGCGTTTTCCTACTAGTTATGTTCTTCATAAGAGAGAGGGCTACTGGCTACTTGGAAGAGGAAATCAATCCTTTTGATTCTGGTACGGATCAGTGATGTGATTAACAGGAAAATTGTACAAGTACAATTTTCATTCATTCAGTATTCTTATACTATTTCGATGTGTAAGCGATTATAGTGGTCAATGTCATGTCGTGTTTAGATGAGAAAACCGCCAATGTTTCGAACCAGTCCATCTTTCCTAATGTTCAAGATGATGTGTCAGTAGACCCAAATTCTGTGGAGGTGGTTAGGTAAGAATAAGACTTGAACAAGCTATCGCACCTTTGAACGAGGTGCGACTCTCCTTTTTTGATGGCTAGTTGTCCCAAGCTACAGATACGAGGTCTCTCTATCTCCTTAGTGTACTCTTTCTATTGTGATGTTCCTAGGGATCAATTTAACTATCCTTATACATTCAATTGAAAATTAAGCAATTATAGCACTCATATACACTCAATTTTGAGTCTATATCCATTTGACGAAGTCTTAAATGGCTAAATCACCAGTTCCGTTCAGATACAGACTCTGGAGAGTTTGACAATGGGTTCTGAAGCACCTGCGGCTGACATGTTCAAATGTCCCGTTTGCAATGGTAATGTTAAGACCGGACCCGATGACGTTGTAATTACTTGTACGTATTGTGGTGGAACAACCACAATCGAAGGCAAAGCGATTGGTGATCACTTGATGGAATCTGCAGTTGATGCTGAAGAGCGTCAAGCTGGATTCCAGAAGTTTCTCGATAAGAATAAGGGAATGAACAAGTCCTTGGTGAAGGATGCCCAGATTGTTGAGAATAAACTGATCTACGTGCCTGTATGGACTGCAAAAGTGAAAGCAGACTCCTACTATAAAGGTTACAAGACGGTCCAGGTACCGGTTCAGAAAACTAGGACAGTTCGAGATTCCGATGGGAACACACGAACTGAAACCTATACAGACTATGAAACAGGTTATGTTCCTGTTCAAGATGAACTACACACTGATACTCACGAGCCAATGCTTGCGAGGAAAGGTGCGCGGTTCTATGGTCTCGAGGACTATCTAAAAGACGTGAAACCCGAGAAGGGGATTCCGTACAACTTTGAAGCAATCAAAGATCTTGAACCAGTGATGCTGAATGCGGAAATTGGGCAAGAGGAATTCGAAAAAGCAATTCACGGACGTGTTGCGGACAATCACCGAGCACAGGCAGCTAGCGGTCTACAAGAGCTCTTCGATTGTAGGACAACAACTGCTGTTAGGGATACTACCTATATGCAAGCACCATTCTCGCTCATCAGATACAAGTTCCAAGGTGACTTATACAAGGCTGCGATAGACGGTAATTCAGGAAAAGTGATCATGGGAGAGATTCCAATCACACGTGGTCAACGTATCATCTGGACCCTGATGGGGCTCATAGGTATCATAATTGCAGGATTTGGTGGACAATATCTCTTCATGGGATTGGAAGCTCCTGAGGACACAGGTGCAACGATGTTTATCATTGGAGCACTTGCGGCAATTGTGGGTATAGTAATGACGTTCATGGGATTCAGAG
>SDNZ01000131.1 GCA_004524565.1 Candidatus Thorarchaeota archaeon | reverse complement strand
TTGCGTTGGAGTAAGTAGGGCAATGGAAGATGGAGCAAAAACAGTTTCAGCAGCCTCTTCGGGAAACGCTGCGGCAGCAATGTCTTCCTATGCAGCAAGAGCAGGACTACAATCAGTCGTTTTTGTACCAGAAGATGCACCTGCAGGAAAACTCATCCATCTCAGAACTCTGGGTGCTAAAGTATTCAGAGTAAGCAAAGTACAGGAAGGAGTGGATCCCACAACAACACTTCTTCAAGCCGCATGTGCTGAATTTGGTTGGACTCCAGCACCATCGTTTGGTCCATTCAATTGCTTCCAATTTGAGGGGACAAAATCTCTAGGGTACGAAATCGCAGAACAGTCCCAATGGATTCCACCTGATTGGATCCTCTTCCCAACAGGAAGTGGTGGTCTCATGGCAGGCACAATGAAAGGACTATGGGAGTTCAAAGAGATGGGTCTAATTGACAAGTTACCCAGACCTATAGTGGTCCAACCGGAAGGATGTGCCCCCATTGTTCGTGCATTCAATGATCAACAGGACCCATTGAATATTACTCCTTGGGGCTCGAATGAAACAGTTGCTGGAGGCTTGGCAGACCCATTTCCATGGGATGGAGATGCAGCTTTGAAATACCTGAAATTGGCTGATGGCAAGGCAATTGCTGTATCAGATGATGCAATCGAATCTGCACTTGTCGCTCTTGGAAAATATGAGGGGATTTTTGCAGAACCAAGCGGGGTTGCGGCTCTTGCAGGGTTAAGGGAACTTGTTGACCAAGGTGTCATAGATCCGTCAGATAATGTAGTAGTACCAATTACTGGTTCGGGTTTCAAGGACTTAGCCACACCAGATAGATTGACTCCGGGAGTTTCTGTAATTCCTCCAGACACATCAAAATTGAAGAAAGCACTTGAGAATTACTAGGTGGAAAGTATGAGTGAACATAATGAATTCATGAAGGCAGCAGTTGAAGAGGCAAAATTAGGTTTAGAAGAAGGAGGAATCCCCATCGGTTCTGTGCTTGTGATCGATGGTAAAATCGTAGGTAGAGGTCATAACAGACGAGTTCAGAAAGGTAGTGCAGTCTTGCATGCTGAGATGGACTGTCTTGAGAATGCGGGAAGGCTCACCGCAAAGGAGTATCAGAAATCCACACTATATTCAACACTCTCACCTTGTGACATGTGCAGTGGGGCTGCTCTCCTATATGGGATTCCAAGAATAATTGTTGGTGAGAATAGAAATTTCCAAGGTCCTGAAGACTATGTAAGAAGTCGTGGAGTGGACCTGATAATCTTGGATAATGATGAGTGTACTGCAATGATGCAAGATTTCATCAATAATCAACCTGAACTCTGGGATGAAGATATCGGAGAATGATAGATTGTCAAGAAAAGAACTGCGACAAAAGGCAAAGACCATTGCCAAAGAGCATGAATACCTCCCCTATATGATTGAGAGGTATCTATCTCTATGGGGAGAGGAAGCAACAATGCAGTTCATCGAAGCATGCGAACAACCAATTAGAACTTCAATTAGGATGAATCCATTGAGGGCAGAACCAGAGAAAGTTATTGAAAGATTGAAGAAGAAAGGGGTCAAACTAGAAAAAATTCCTTGGTTGGTTCATGGATATTATGCAGATTTTGAAGGACACTCAACTCCAGGTGCATTTCTAGAACATATGCTCGGTTATTACTACGTACAAGGCGTCCCCTCAATGACAACTGTAGAGGTTCTAGATCCACAACCAGAAGAAACAGTCTTTGACCTTGCTGCAGCCCCAGGAGGAAAAACAACACACATCGCACAGCAGATGCAAAATAGTGGAAAGGTAATTGCCATTGAAATGGATAGAAGAAGGATTGCTAGTCTAGAAAGCAATATTCTGCGATGCGGAGTGACTAATGCAATAGTGCTTCGTGGTGATGCAAAGAAAGTCGAGAAGTTAGGTTTGAAACCAGACAAGATACTTCTAGACGCGCCTTGCTCTGGTGAAGGATTAATTCCCCTAGATCCGACAAGAAAATCCAGCAAGAGTATGGCAGATATCAGATTTTGTGCAACAAGAGAAGATGAACTACTGGATGCTGCAGTGAATATACTCGCTCCAGGGGGAACTATTGTATACTCAACTTGTTCAATCGCACCAGAAGAGAACGAATACATTGTTGATGATATTTTGAAAAGACATCCTGAATTGAAAGTTGCACCAATTCCACTAGAATTTGGAATACCTGGATATTCCGAACCCTTTGGTGTACATCTTGATGAATCACTGAAAATGGCAAAACGTTTCCTTCCACACTTGCATGGCGCAGAGGGTTTCTTCATCTGCAAGATGATAAAGGAGGGGTCAACATGAAACCTGAGCTCCTAGATCCAATCGAGTGGGAATCCATTATTGATACAATAGATAGAGAGTTTGGACAAGGCGTCACGAAAAAACTTCTTGGAAAGTTGACTCCAATGGCTCTTGTTGAGGGTAATTGGAGAAACATCTACCTCATTCCCACATCATGGATGAATTTGCTCATTGAAGAAGCGCCTAGTGGTTTTGACTACCATCTTGCAGGAAAACAACTTGGAGTCATGACAAAAGATCGTTTTCGATTAAGTCTGCAAATTCTCCCTGAACTAGCTCAAATGACAACAAAGATACTGACTGTATCAAGACAGGGTGCAGAATCTTTCACATATGGAAGAAGCATACTGAAAGAGTCAGTGGTCTACCTAGATTTCAATCTAAAGAGAAATCAGAGGGTTCTTGTCATGGATGAAGAGTTTCATTGCCTAGGAATTGCATCCTTGGCGACTGATGCAAATAGACTGAGTCGTCTAAAGTCAGATGATCTTGTGGGAAAGAACCTTGTAGATATTGGTTGGTTCATTAGACGCCTGGGTTAGACGAACATATCCCCAGGTCTATCTGAAGACTCAATGGACTTTCGCATCTTCTCAAGACGTTCAATCTCACGGGACTCCTCTAGTAGTTGCTCAACATTTGCCTCTACGCCATAGACCTCGTTAATCTTCTCAAGCATAGTTGCTGCTGATCTTGGGTCAGGTCGACCTCTTGTTGCATATGTGAGAAGTCCAATCGCTGCTTGGTCTCTCATCTCTAATTCTGCCAAGAATAGCGCGAGGGGGCCAGCAACAAAGAGACCTTCCTCAAGGAGTGGGACACCCCATTGCTCTAACTTCGGCATATAAGCGGAAGTGGGCACAGATCGCATCTCTTCGTCATCTTCCTTGAAACTAGCATCCAATCCTCCAAGAAGGAGAGTTTCTTCAAATCCATTTTCTGCAATCCAACTAGCAAGCTTATCGATAAAGCCCCACTGTTCAGATTGATGTGGTTGAAATCTAGGGACTAGGAATACCATTTTCTTTGGTTTATAGTAGTAGAGCTCAAAGGGAAGTACAAGCTTTTCGTTTTCCATAGAAACAAAGAGTGGTAACATGTCGCTCTTGATGTATCCAACTCGTTCAGCTTCGAGTGTTCGAGTTAGATGAGCAGTACTCAGAAAACCTACTTCACCAAGACCATGAAATCCACAGACGAACGTCGAACCAGGAGGTACCTTGAAGCCTTTCTTCAGTATGATTTGAAAGTTCGAGTCCGTAGTAGCAACAAAAGCCATTTCTAATCAAGCCTCAACACTCAATCATCAAATTTACTACTTTTGAGCCTTTGTATGTGTCTGTGTAAGATAGACTCTACAACAACTGATTGACCTTGTGCTGTTGAGCATTTTTAGAAGAAGTTTTCGTAAATTGGGTAAAGTACGCGTAAAACTAATAGCACTAAATACTATAACCTCATGGTAATTAATGCGTAATTGAGAGACGGAGTGGGTTAAATTGAGCACCCTCAGGGAACTAGAACTCCAACAAGTTGCACCACGCTTAATGGAGGTATTAAGAAGGCAAGGCCTTGCTAGTCTTACTAAGTTCCAGACGGAAGCTGTTGAAAATGGAATAGTGAGGGGGACAAGCCAGCTTCTTATTACACATGATTATGATGAGGCTTATCTAATAGGCGAGATTGCCCTACTAAATCGAGTAGCGTCTGATCATAGAGCGAAAGCATTGATACTCTGCCCAAATCCACACCAAGCTGAGAAACGGTTTCAATCGATTAGTCAGAAGTGCCGCAAATTGGGTATTGAGGCCGCAGGTGTAACAAGAAGAAGAAAGGCAACAAACAAAGAGGAAACTGAAGGACGAGTAATAGTTGCAACTTACAGGTCTTTTGACATAGTCTCAAGAATAAGACCAGAAATTCTGGATGGAATCGTTTGTGTTCTAATCGATCGATTGGATCTTATTGGACAACCAGAGTTAGGAGTGCGATTAGAAACGGCTCTCGTAACCCTACTTGGAAAGAAGAGCATCCAATACATTGCAATTTCCCCGCCTCTGGAAAATCAGAAAGAACTGAGTAATTGGCTCAATGCAACAACTGTAGCAGACAAGAAAGAAGATGTAAAGCGCATTTTCAGTGTCAAGGCGTTCAAGGATATTAATGATTCACTAGCAGATTTGACTAAATTTGTACTACACAGACGAGGTCAGGTGATGATACTCTGTGCAAACATTTCTGCTACCGAGGAGCTTGCAGGTCACCTGTCAGGTGTCTTTGATGGACCACCTTCCGCAGTTCTCGACTTAAGATTGAATCCAGAACATCGTGATGATTTGAAACACCTGTCACTATTAGTTGTGGAGAGATATCCTCAATGTCTAATGACTGTGGAGTTGGGGAAAATGGTTTCAATGGGTGTCGCATTTGTGCACGAGGGAGTTTCAGCTTCGCAGAGAAGGATTTTATCAGACGCATGGGATGATGGACTTCTTCCAGTTATTGTGATGCCCATTCGGTTTGCAATCGCTAGTGGAATGCGTGCTTCATTAGTATTCCTGATGGGGGTGTTCATGCAGAATTTTGGAAAAGAACTAGCACATGAAGACTCAGTTACAATGTTATCTGAGTGGCAAATGAGTGAAGTCCTTGGTTCTGCAGGAAGGCGGGGAATTGATAATGACGCCTTTGGGATTGTAGTAACAGACAATGAAAGTGAACGCATACGGATTCTTGCAAAGTATTTTGGCAGGGATTCTGAAGGAAATATCATCCCCTTACTTGGTGAAGTGGATAGTGAAATGGATGAGACTGAGAATATTCAAGATTTAGTTCTCATGCAATTATGTGGTAGTCGTGATAGTGGGGAGGATCCATTTTCAGTCATTGATCGTTCATTCTGGGGAAGTAGTAGCAAAGTGACCGATGTTACTGCTATAGATTCAGAAACTCCAGATGACGCTCTTGTTGATTCACTCCTTACCATGCGTTCTACAAAAGCAACTAAAAATCGAGCAAATGAGATTCCTAACGAGAGTGTAAAACTAGTATCAGTGAGACCTGACAAGATAGAAGGGCTTGTTCACAGTGGTAGTAGAGAGATTTGGCATTACGTTACACTGAGATCGAAAGATGGAGTTTCCTGTTCCTGTGAGTCATGGAAGTTTCAGGGGATAAGAAAACATAGACTCTGTAAGCACCTTGTAAAATTCTCTGATTATGCTTTGAATCAAGATGAAACAAAGGCATATGCTGCGGGGGTTATTGTTCAAGCATTACGTGGTCTTGAAATCTTTGGTGAACTTGAAACAGATGGTCTCATTGCAAGGGCAGGAACACAGATTAGTTGTACTCCTCTGGGTAATAATGTGACAATGCTCGGAGTTCCTGTGAAAGACGCAAAGAGAGTGATGAGAGCTATTAGTGATAAACGATCGGACCTGAGAACGGTTCTCAGAGAGTTGGTTCAAGCAAGAAAGGGTATGTCGGATAGCGTTGTTAAACAGGTACTTGAAAGACTACCTGCAAAAAACATTGATGACATAATCTGTGAAGACCACATGCCCGGGATTATTGAGAATTGTTTGGAGGAGCTGGAATATATCAATTCCATTCTGTTACGGCTCATGGATAAGAAGAATCCTCTCAGAAAAGAAAGCGAAACTCTAGAGAAGAGCTTGTATACTCTACTTGGTGCCATGAGGTAACATTTTTACGCAAGTAGACTCGTGGCCGCCTAGACCTTGGACTAGTTATCAAGTCTTGGTGCGGTGAAAATCAATGAAGCTGTTCGAACACGAAGCGAAGGATATTTTCCGAATTTTCAAGATGCCTACACCACCTGGTGGTTTTGCAAAAACTCCAGCTGAAGCAAAGAAACGTGCTGAAGAAGTTGGAAAACCAGTTGTTGTGAAGGCTCTGGTTCTTTCTGGAAAGAGAGGAAAGGCAGGGGGAGTAAAATTCGCTGATACACCTAAAGAAGCGGAGAAATGCGCTGAAGAAATCCTAGGAATGAGAATCAATGACTTGCCTGTCGAAGCAGTTCTCATTGAAGAAAAACTCGATATTCAGCAGGAAATCTATGCAGGTATTACTATTGACAGAAACGAACGCAAGTACATTGTAATAGGGAGTGCTGCAGGAGGAATGTCAATAGAGGAATTAGCAGAAGAGAGTCCTGAGAAAATAGTGAAGATGCATGTAGATCCTAGCTTAGGTTTCCAAGCATATGAGGCTCGCGAGATGGCAATTTCAATGGGTTTCAGGGGCAAGCAAATTAACCAGTTGGGAAGTTTCTTCCTAAAACTCTGGAATATTGTTGATGCATTCGATGTAGAACTCACTGAAATCAATCCGCTTATCCTGACAAAGGATGGCAGATTTCTAGCAGCAGATGCTAGATTGAATATTGATGATAATTCACTCTTCAGACACAAGGACATCATCGAGAAGCTCAAACGGGAACCTATAGAACAGAATGAGCGAGAACGTTTAGCCACAGAGAATGACATGGCATATGTCGAGCTGGATGGGGATATAGCCTGTATCTGTAATGGAGCAGGTCTCACTATGGCGACACTAGATGCTGTTTCTGTTTACGGCGGAAAAGCCAGTACATTCCTTGATCTTGGTGGAGGAGCAGATGCAGAGAGAGTAGAGAGAGGTATTGAGATTGCAATGATGTACTCCAACGTGAAGGCGATACTTGTGAACATCATGGGTGGAATCACTCGATGTGATGAGGTTGCAAAGGGTATCCTTTCTGCTAGAGCAGATGGAGACATCAAAGTTCCGCTAGTCATCAGGATGGTTGGGACAAACGAAGAAGAGGGGCAAGAACTACTAAATAAAGCAGGAATTCCATTCCTCAAAACAATGGAAGATGCTGCCTCAAAAGTAGTTGAACTTGTAAAGGAGGTTGCATAGATGGCAATTCTAGTTGATAAAGACACCAGAATAATTGTACAGGGTATCACTGGTGGACAAGGAACATTTCACTCTGGAGCCATGCTTGAATACGGAACAAAGATAGTTGCAGGTGTAACGCCTGGAAAATCTGGAGAGCAAATTCATGGGATTCCAGTATTTGACAGCGTTCGCGAAGCCAAGGATGCCCGTGATGCGACTGCATCAATCATCTTTGTACCTGCACCTTTTGCGGGAGATGCGGCTCTAGAAGCAATCGCTGCAGATTTGAACCCAGTTGTTTTGATCACAGAGCATGTTCCCGTAAAGGATGAGATTCGTGTTATTGCAGAGGCGAAAAGAAAGGGAATCACCATAATTGGTCCGAATACACCGGGAATCATTACACCTGGTGCAAAACAGAAAGTGGGTATCATGCCTGGTCATGTATTTTCTGCTGGTGAGGTTGGTCTTATGTCTCGAAGCGGAACACTCACCTACGAGATTGCCGCAGGAATGACCAATGCAGGTATTGGAATATCCACAGCCATTGGACTTGGTGGAGACCCTTGTGTAGGTCTAACAACAATTGAAGCAGTAAAGCTGTTCGAACAGGACAAGGATACTAAAGCTCTGGTTCTTGTTGGTGAGATAGGTGGAGATGCAGAAGAACGTGCAGCTGCGTATGTCGAGAAGAACTACGATCTTCCAGTTGTTGGCTTCATTGCTGGAAGAACTGCTCCTCCAGGAAAGAGAATGGGCCATGCAGGAGCTATCATCAGTGGTAGTACAGGCACTGCTGCAGCCAAGATCAAAGCAATGAACGATGCAGGTATTGCAGTGGCTGAGAAACCAAGCGATGTAGCACGACTCCTTAGAGAGAATATGTAGAATCACTTTGAGTTGGGTCTGTCAATATGATGGACCCATTCAATAGTACACGTGTCGAGGTTGGAGCACAAGCTTTTAAAACAGAATACTTGTGGAAAGCCCGAGCGGGCTGAACAGAGAGTACTCTGTACGCCATCATTAACATGAGGTCTTAACATTGCCAGTAGCTGACATCGAAAAACGTAGGTTAGCACAGCACTACTTGCTGTACAAGTCAATTTGCCGATACTGTGGAGCATCTAATCCA
>SDNZ01000130.1 GCA_004524565.1 Candidatus Thorarchaeota archaeon | reverse complement strand
TCAAGAAAGGACAAAATATCAAGGTGGGTCCTGATAAGAGCAACCACTTCCATGAGGGGCGTTTATTCAGTATAGAGATGTTCAAGAATAGAATAAGCACAGTTAAAGCAGGAGACCTCTTTGGCTTCGATATCAAAGATGTCGATAAACATAGTGTACGTCGCGGTCAAGTAATAGTTGATCCAGAAGACAAAGTTCAAAGTAGTCGCGAGTTTGAAGCTAACATCGTAGTCACTCGACACCCCACGAAGATTTCGGTTGGTTACTCCCCAGTATTGCAAGCGCACACCATCCAACAAACAGTAGTTCTCAAAAAAATCTATGATGCAGAATTTCTAAGCGTAGGAGACTTTGCTAGAGTGAAATTGAGATTTATTGTATCACCTGAGGCAGTTGGAGTTGGAGATAAGATAGTCTTACGAGAAGCCAATACTCGAGCAATTGGGACCATAGTGGAGATTCTCAGCTAGTTCCATCAGACCACCTAAACAGGCTCTTTCCTTCAACAAATAATCTCTCATCTCGCAGTAATCTTCGTTCTGAACGTGTAGATAGTATTGGCCAGATATCAAGAGAAGAATCATACGCAGATTCTATAAGAGGTCTGCGCCAACTGGATGGAGCGGAAACGACCGCATAAGCCTCGGAGTCGGATTTGAAAAGAGTGGCCTCAAGGGTGGTTCGACTAATAATCTGGACAGCATCATATGAACCATGTATAACAAAATTAGGTTCAATACCTAAGTGGTTAAAGTCAGGTACAAAGACGATGCATCCTTTCTCAAGTAAGCGTTTCACGATATGAGGCGAACCTACTAGTGTGTTTGAAATTATCTCAAGGTCTCCGATAAGTAAACGTTCGAGAACTGCAATCTCCTTTGCTTCAAGAGACCTACCTTTCTTCAATTCCAATCTAGATTCAAATGTACTTGTGGGAATAGAACTAATGCCTAATTTTCCCAATGCACGTCGGACAATATCCAATCCATGAGATATAGGTCCTGTAGTAGATGGATAGATATCTTCTAGGTTCAAGAAGTACTCAAGTTCATCAATAGGTTCTTCCTTATCGGTTCCAATAATCAAACTCTGAAACTTAGTTCCTGCTGCAACTTTAACTGTAGCCCACGCATCAACCTGATCTTTGTCAGCTATAGATAGTGAAATTACAATACCCAAATCAGTACCATCACAAAATACCCGAGGAGCAAGATGAATTGATTCCATTACATGACGCCGTTTCACAAGCTGGTTCGGATTTCCAAGAGTTTTGCAGAAGCCATCAAGTGCGTGATAGTCTGATGTGCCTATTGGTACTACAACTGAATCATGCACTGTTGCCAAAGATCGAATCCAAGAGTCAGGCTTCGTGTTTAATGGAGTTCCTCGAATAATAGAACCTAGCCAGTTGAATACCTCTGATCCGTAGGTTTCTTGATGCTCTTGAAAATGAGATACGACTGGAAACCAGGGTGTTCCCTTACTCTGTTTTTTCCATTGCTGAATCCAGTGATTACGTATTGGATCTTTTAGAAGAACAAGGGCAAGACCATTTCCAATGGAACCAGCATTTTCATCCGACCAATGTTCTTTCTGCAAATGAAGTAGGAATGCAGACCGAATTAGAACTCCTTCAGTCCAATTCTGAGAGAGAACACTCTCTTCGAAGATGAATTCAAAATCCGGAGAAATATGTAATCCGAAATTCTGAGTTAACTCTTCATCTTTCGTACGAACCACGAAAATGTCAGGAAAGGAGGGTTCCTTTGCTGCGAGGAATCGCGTCACTCTACGAATAGCTTTTCCAAGACTGTCTCGAAGGTCTTGAGTTGCTTCAATACGGAGCTCTTCTTGCGTGAGGACTTTTGGTTTCTCAAATTTCGCAATTAATTTAGAGCTCCTACGAATTGTACTGTATATCGAAGTATCTAAATTTTCACCAATCACCATTACACCTGCTGCATTGAAGAAGTATACTCGCACACGATCAAGAGATATAACAGCCACCAAGAAGACAATACCTTTGAGTTGACGAAAATGCTTCCTCATCACTGCAGCTTTTACACGCAGAACCTCTACTGCTGCAGCTCCTGTTTCTTTGAATTGTTTTTCCCCAAATGCTGCTATTACTTTTGGTATCTCCCTCGCACTTTTTGACACAATTGAGTTCTCCTTGGTGTTTATTCCAACCACGTACTTCTTGATAAAGATGAGGCCATAGTGTGCACTATGCAACAGCCTTAATTTGATTCGAATTTTTAGAATCTAGAATCGATATGTTACAAATAGATTTCACATTCCTCATCCTTTGGTACGTTGTCCCCTTTGGTCTATTAGGACTCAGGGCTGCTCTAGCAGGATATAAAGCGTATCAGAAAAAACAAGAAATGCGTCGACTTGAAGAGAAGATTACACCATTCACAAGTGAGATCTAATCTAAGTTTCTTCAACAGCTCCTGAATCAGGATACATCGGCATTAAGATGTCACGTGTTGGAGTTGTATTCATGACGACATCTAGGGTTTCGTCATTCCTCATTAGAATGCAACCAAGAAACTCGTACTCAAATTTATCCAATCGAATATTCACACCGCGACGAGGAATCTGAGTGAGCAACAAAATAATTGAGAAATTACCTCGAGGGAGTTGATTGAGAATACCACGTTTCATATCAGGTTCTAGTTCGCCTTCCAATTGACGGGTCATAATACCGCGTTCAATAAAATTGTAACGGATTCTTTCAAAGTCACCACTTGAACTTTTCTTTGGGCGAATGAACGAGATTGAGTAACCCAAACGTTTCAATGAATTGTACCCAATCAAAGTTCGGAAGAGTGGAGGACTTAGTGAATCTAGTTCCACCTTACGTAACTCTACAATATCACCATCTCTTCTTACTTTTAGGTTCATTGCGCTCACGCATCCGTGTAATTGAGGATAATATAATTCTTGAGTTTACTACTATGTAAAGGATTCTGAGAAATCAATCCGCGAATGCACCTTCACGTTCCAGAAATTCGATTTTTGTGGTGATCCCGCCGCCATAACCGCCAATTCCGGTAGAAGATACAACCCTGTGGCATGGCACTATGGGAGCAAGTCGATTATTAGCCATAACAGTTCCAACAAAACGAGCGGCATGAGGTAATCCTGCAATTTCAGCTACAGTACCATAAGCTAATGTTTTACCATAGGGAATAGTCATAGCTGCTTTATAGACCGCTGCCTGCTTTGGAGTAAGACCTGCGAAATCTAGTCTAATACGACTGATATTGATATTCTTCTTGCCTTCATAGATATCAAATATTAAATTGAGAATTTCGATGTACTCATCCTGTTTGATCACAGGAAAGTCAAACCCTTCAACAGCAAGGATGGCTTCTTCCTCGGTTTCTCGAGGAAGACATGTAGCATATAGTCCATTAGATGAAAAGACCCCTGCAACGTGTTTATTGCCACGTTGCAAGAGGGCTATCACCATATCTGTCATCACGGTGAATTCAGCTTTCATATCAGGTCACTGGCTTTTTTGAACTCAAGCATCAGAATTGAACTCAATTCAGGATCGCTCTTCTTAGCTCCGATTGGAACCCAGCCACCATCTTCTTTCTGAGATTTGGCAATCAATTCAATCCCATTTGTCAGAATCTCTTTTTCTTTCTCAGTAAGTGGTTTTCCAGTCGCTGTCAAATCAGCCATATCGAATATTGAGCCAACCTCTAAACATTCATTCAAATGTTGTAATAGGGCTGCTCTACCATCAACGTAAACCTTGTTATCAGAATTTACACCAACCGCATGCAATCCACGTAGAATGTTACCAGTTCCAAGAGGATCTGAGACCTGCTGACCTTTGAAATCAGGCCAATTGCCATCTTCGTATTGAGAATGCAACAAGAAATCACGAGCTCGTAGAAGTCGCTCTTTATCTTCAAAATTGGCCAAGCAGAGAGCTTCAAGTGCTTTTCCTGTCAACCAAGTTATGCTAGTGCCAACAGGATACCAGTCTCTCCCAATACCACCCCATTTATCTTCAATATGCGGATCAAGTTTGAGTGATTCCCCAAAACCGCCATCGTTCTTCTGTCTGGATACGATGAAAGTAATCATCCTTTTAATAATGTCTTGATACTTAGCATTGAATGATGAGACTAGTGCAAGTAATTCCGCAGTTTCTTTAGTAGAGCTAGGTGCGCCTCTCTTGAATCCGAATGGAATCCCACCATCAGAATTCATAATATTCTCAAGATCTTCCATGACTTCTTTTTGTAGATCAGAGGGAATATTGTAATTTGTAGAAATCAATCTCACTTTATCAGCAATATTACCGTTCGACAACAAAAAGTTCTGAAAATCATAATGAAGTTCGTTTCCCATCTTAGTAAGGTCCTCCTTTGAAATGAGCTGGCAATCCCAGAAAAAGAGAAGGATTGCAAAATAAATTAAGATAATAGACGGTCCACATTAAGTATGCAGTGTATATGTTAACGGGATATTAAAAGTATCTTGGTGTGGTCATTCATCCTCACTTTCATAGTATTCCAATATTTCTTTGCGGCGTTCCCGTTTTTCATCTTCTGTCATTTCATCCATTCGACGTGATTCTTCTTCTACAACAACAATCTTCTCTCTAGGAGTGTGTTTTATGCGATATTCTACCTTATAAGCGGGGGCAGTTTTAACAGTCTTTTCGTGTCCACATTCTCTACATTGTAGAACAAGTGTCTTTTTTGGCTTGCCTGCTTCTTCACGCTTAGGAAGCATCAATGCACCACATTTTTCACAGAATTCCACGGTGTTCCCCTGTCCGTTATGGTTCTCGCGTACCTGTCTGATTCTCATTTAAGTTTGACGTTTGTGTCTCAGCAGAGTATACTTGAAGTCAAATAAACTTGTATACAAAAAGAAAGACTTAATTCAAAGAGGACTGGTGCCCCGCACCATCAGACCCTCTGAATCTAATTAGATTTCAGAAGAGTAAGGAAGAATTCAAATTGGTACGAGTAAAACCATTCAAAGCTTTCAGATTCGACGCGAAGAAAGTCGGTGATATCTCGAAAGTTGTCACTCCACCCTATGATATCATAAAAGGTGCAAAGGTTGACGAGTTACAGGGACTTTCTGAATATAACATCGCTTGGATTATTAAAAACAAACCAAGAGATAATGATACTCCAGATAATAACCAATATACAAGGGCGAGAGATTATCTCAATAAATGGATTGCAGATGGAGCATTGAAACAGGATGACAAAGAATCGTTCTATGTTTATGGGCAGGATTTTGAAATTGAAGGGAAGACTCTCTTCAGATTTGGATTCATTGGTCTTATCGAACTGGAAGACTTTGCATCTAAAGTGCAAGACGCAGAATCATTTGCAGGGGTTCTACAGCACGAAGAAACCTTACCCAAGGACATAATTGATAGACTCAGTCTCTGCAGAGAGTCAATGGCTAACTTTGGTCAAATTTTTGTCATCTATCCTGATAGAGAAGGCAGTGTTGATGCGATACTGGAAAAGAACATGAAGAAGAGTCCAATCGCAGATATTACTGATACAGAAGGAGTACGGCATCGAATTTGGGCAGTTGATGAGGAGGCTGATGTTACAGCAATTACTACAAATATGTCAGACAAGTACATTATAATTGCTGATGGTCATCATCGCTACAAGACAGCACTTCAACTATCCAGTGAGAATCCGGACTTGGAATCTGCCAAGTACAGGATGCTTACATTTGTGAATATCTCCAATCCTGGTCTTGTTGTACTTCCTACTCATAGACTCGTACAAAACTTAGAGGATTTCTCAAAAGAACATCTTCTTGAGAACATCAAGAAATATTTCGATCTAGAAATCTTCGATAACAAAAATGAAATGTTCAATCTCATGGATAAAATGTTCACCAAGAAGAAACATTCGTTCGGATTGTTCATGGATGATGGTAATTACTATGCATTAACATTGAGTGACATGAAAATTATGGATTCATTACTTGGTGACAAATCACCCGAGCTTCGTCGTCTCGATGTAGCAATTCTTCATGCTCTTATTCTTGACAAGATGCTTGGGATTGACAAGGAGAAGCTACTACAAGGCACTATGAAAGGTGGTGGCTTTGTGTCGTACATCAAGGGTATCGGCGATGCAGTTGATGAATCAATACAGTCAGTGAAAGATGGTGCACAAGCCGTCTTCTTTATGAACCCGACAAGAGTTGAAGAAGTCGAGGCAGTTTCGAAAAATTTCGAGGTAATGCCTCAGAAAAGTACGTTCTTCCATCCGAAGATTTGGACTGGATTTACAATCAATAAACTAAGGTGAATGTGATGACTAAACGTGTTTTCAATTTCTTTGCAGGTCCTGCGACTCTTCCATTACCTGTGCTTGAGAAAGCCAAGGAAGAATTTCTGGATTTTGCAAACATGGGTATGTCTGTGCTAGAAATCTCTCATCGTTCAGAACAATGGGATAAAGTCATGGCAGAAGCAGGCAGTCTTCTGAGAGAATTAATGAAGATTCCAAGTGATTACAAAATCATATGGCTTGGTGGCGGAGCATCAACACAGTTTCTCATGGTTCCAGTGAATCTTCAAGTTCCTGGAAAACCACTGGAATATGTATCTACAGGTGGTTGGGCCGAGAAAGCTATCAAAGAAGCCGGGTTATATGGTGAAGTCGACATTATCGCTTCATCAAAGGATGAAAATCACTCATATATACCAAAAGATGTTGCATTCAGCGAGAAGGCGGCATATGGTCACATCACCAGTAACAATACACTATATGGTACAGAGTGGCACACTTGGCCAGAGGTGCCTTCCGATGTTCCACTCGTTTGTGATATGTCTTCAGATTTAATGGCAAGAGAGATCAATGTCAAGGACTTTGGAGTGATATATGCAGGGGCACAAAAGAATCTTGGTCCAGCTGGTGTTACTTTAACTATTGTGAGAGAAGACTTGCTCAGTAGAGTCCCTGAAAAAACGCCTACGATGTTGAAATGGAAGACTCACGCCAAAGATTCCATGTATAATACACCACCGGTATTTCCGATTTACATTAGCAAATTGTCATTAGAGTACCTCAAGGAAATTGGCGGTGTTAAAGAAATCGAAGGTCGGAACCGTAGGAAAGCAAAAATCCTCTATGATGTGATTGATAATTCTGATGGATTCTATAAGGGTCATGCAAGAGCTGATTCTCGTTCACTGATGAATGTCACATTCACAATGGCTACTCCAGAGCTTGAAGACAAATGTGTGGCAGGAGCAACACCTCTCGATCTGATTGGTCTGAAAGGGCACCGATCGGTTGGCGGAATGCGAGCCTCGATTTATAATGCAATGCCAATCGAGGGAGTTCAGAAACTTGCAGAGTACCTCACAGAATTCAAAGAAAACAATCAGTAAATGATTAGTGGAGGGCAAGACCCTCCTCTCTTTTAATTTGAAATCAAAATTTTTTCTTACGGGTGAACTTCTTTACAGCCTGTTCAAGAGATTTGGTCATATCAGGAATATCTTCTTGATTCATCAAGCCCTTGTAGGTTCGACGCATCATAGTACCACTCACATTCACATCCAGATTCCGCATTCCCTTTTCACCAAAGAAATTCTTCAATGCGGATGCAATTGGAATCAAAACTCCACCTGGCAGTCGACTTGAGAGATATTCCTCACAACACTGACAATCAATCATAATTATTGTGTTTTCATGGTCTAGGAGGACCTCAATTGGCATCTCTCTTTTTGAACTCAAACTAAGTGTAAACTCGCCAATTTGTTTCATTGTTCTGACCTGTAGATTTGATGAATTACTAGTATTCGAAATGTTTGAAGTACATATAAGACCTGCTCAAGCTACTCATTTAGAGCAAGTGATTTGAGAAGCTGCGGAGCCAAAAACCTTCCTAATTCATCTTGACCTCCGACGACTATAGACAACATATATGATTACAAGCACAAGAACTCCCGATAGTAGCATGACTAGTCGGAGTATATCAGGTTGGTCAATAGGTGGGGGTGTACTTGTCGTGGGAGAAGTCGTGGTAGTTGTAGTAGGTGTCCCAGTAGTTGTGGTAGTTGTGGTAGTTGTAGTAGTTGTGGTAGTTGTGGTAGTTGTGGTAGTAGTTTCGTCTACTGTGTAGCTGAATATACTCGAAGTTGCCCAGAAGTCAAGTGTGTCATTTGCATAGAATTTGTATTCAATCAGAGTACCATTAGGATATGAGGGGATAGTTGCATTGTAAGTTACTCCATTCCAAGACATAGTAATGTTCATCCAGAGTGTACCATTTGAGTATGAAAGAATTACAGTATGAACTCCACTGGCATCTGTCACATTGATATTGATTAACACGGATTCTGTGTCAACTGGAATGTTTGGAGTTCTAGTAT
>SDNZ01000015.1 GCA_004524565.1 Candidatus Thorarchaeota archaeon | reverse complement strand
TATAGAAGCAATACGAAAAATTATGGGTAAAGAGGGTCTTGACAGAGTTGGAGAGGCGAACCGGATTTACGGTCATGGACTAGGGAAAGCCGCTCTTGAATCTGGAGGTCTGCGAAAAGGGGACTTGAAATCTATCTTCGAGTTCTTTGAATCAGCTCACCCCTTCTTCGGTTTTGAATTATCAATTGGAAACCATACAGATACGAGATTTGATCTAAAAGTGACAAAATGCCCTTGGCTTGAAACTTTCAAATTAAGAGGTGCAGGAGAGGACATCTGCTGGTGGGTAACCAAGATGGATGAAGGAATTGGTCAAGCAGTGGATCCTGATGTAACTATGACACTACCTAAATGTATGATGCGCGGCGATGATTACTGTATCTATCGCTGGGAGAAGGAGTAAGACAACGGAGAGATGAATATGACAAATGAGCGACAGAAGATTATTGATAGAACTCTGAAATTGTACGTTGCAGCTCTATCGGATGCAGCTGATGAAATAGGTTTGAATACAGTATGCATGGATCGCGGAATAATTCCTCTAACAAAGAAGAAGAGGATGGCTGGGTTTGCCAGAACTGGGAAACTTGTACGGTCTCCTCCAAATCAGCCATATGATGAGAAACAACTGGATGTCTTCATGAGTCTCGGAACTGAAGCAGTTGATGGAGATATACTTGTTATTGATACAGCTGGTGCAACTGATTGCTCCGCCTGGGGACAAGTTCTAACACGTATCGGAAAACCACTGGGAGTCCGTGGTGCAATTGTCGAGGGAACATCCCGAGATATCGATGATATAGATAAAATGGACTTTGTTGTCTTTGCTCGAGGACGGCACCCTGGAACAATGAGAGGTAGGATGGATATGGAATCTGTACAAAAACCAATTGTATGTGGCGGAGTTACGGTCAATCCTGGAGACCTTATTTTCGGTGATGGTGATGGAATAGTGGTTATTCCACCAGAACACATCGAATCTGTTCTGAAGCATGCAGAGGGTGTTGTGGAAACAGATGAATGGTGGGCTGACAAATTAGATGAAGGAAAAGATCCACACGATTTACATAAAGAGAGACCTATCCCTTAGACATTGATCGGATAGGTTCCCTTCTTCTTTGCATAATCATACATCTCAAGTATCTTCTCAGGAGTTGAATCTGGTTGAATATTATGACCAGGTGCTAGAATGTATCCTCCTCCGTGAGCAAGAGCAGATAGTCGTGTATCAATCTCTTGTCTAATATCTTCGAGTGTACCCTGTTCAGCCATAGCTCTTTGCAGGTCTATTCCACCGTGGAAAGATAGTCTATCTCCATACTTCTGCTTAAGGTCCTCTGATTCCATTCCTTTTGCTAGAGGTTGAATTGGATTAAGAATATCCACACCAACATCTATCAGATCTCCAATGAGAGGTTCTATTGCTCCACAGCTATGATAGAGTACCTTCACATGTGGAGCTCTCCTATGAATTTCACCGTAGATTTTCTTATGTCTGGGTTTTATCAAATCTCTATACATTTTCGGACTGATGATGAGACCGTGCTGATGTCCCAGGTCATCCCCTACTTGGACAATATCCAAATAGTCACCAACCCCATCTAGCAGCACTCGATTCATATCAAGAGCAAAATCCATACACTTGTCCATCATTGCTTCTGCGAGTGGCCTGTTAGTTGCAAGGTCAATGAGGAATTTATCGAATCCTCTCATGTAGTGCTCACATATCTCAAAGACTCCCCATGGTCCACCAACCATTCCTACTGCTGCATATTCTGTTTCCTCATGTATGTGTTTTGCCCATTCAATAACACCATCCATTCGTGAGGGGTCATCGACATCCGGCCACTCGTATTCCTCAACTTGCTCCACTTCAGTAAAATCTGCCCAAGGAAAGTAAGTCACTTCCCAATATGGACCAAACCACTTTCCTCTGAAACCGTATTCTGAATCTGTAGTTCCATCAGGATAGGTTTTCATTTCAAAACTTGAAGATGCATGCATATACACTCTTCGAAAGTCAATGTGAAGTCTATTGAGCATCTCTTCAGAAATTTTCCAATTCGACATAATCCCCCATTCTTGTGTTTCAGGTACCTTCAATTCTAGATAATCACGAAGATTCTCATAAGCCATGGGTGTAGTCCAATAGTCCAATGGAACTCTATCTGGTTCCTCATGATTCAATGTGCGAAGAACTCGCTCTCTGGATTTCATTGCACACTAATTTAGTACAGTCTGATATTAAAGAAGCTCTATACCTCAGTTATTTAAGAAGAGTTAATACCAGTGCTCTTAATTGGTCGTTTGCTTGATTGGCTAGAGTCCAACAAGGAGTGTTACAGATGGTTGATATCAAGAAGGTTACAAAACTCTTGAGTGAAGTTGTTGATCCCTCTCGTGTCAGTGACAAGGATTTTGACCTCATCCCTTACAGTCGGGACTTGAGTCCTGCTAAACAGAAATTGCCGTCACATGTTGTTATTCCTGAAACTCGCGAAGAAATTCAGGGTATTATTAGAATTGCAAATGATGAAGATGTTCCGGTGTATGTTCGAGGCGGAGGTACATCTCACTGGGACGCGTACCTTGCTCAAGAGCCTGGTATTATGCTAGATATGAGTAAGATGAACAAGATTATGGAAATCAATGAGAGGGATTTAGTAGCAACTGTACAACCAAACTGCACTTGGGCTAAACTAGATCGTGAACTTAGAAAGCACGGACTCACCTATTTGTGTAGTGAGGCTGGCGGTCCTGCAATGACGGTAGGGGGATCTATCATGAAAGCAGGTAGCGGACCCCATTCAACTGCGAAATTTGGTTTTCATGGTAATCAAGATGTTGTAACACTTGAGATGGTCTTACCAAACGGTGATGTTGTACAGACTGGGTCTGCAGCATGGCCTAGCGCAGGAAAGTTTGAGCGACAATGTCTGGGTCCCGATTTAGCTGGGATGTTCATTGGAGCAGAAGGTATTCTGGGAATCTGTACTGAACTTTCAATAAGGATAAGACCAACTACAGATATTCAAGAGCGGCTTATGGCTACCATGCCCACTCTGGATAGTGTAATTGAATTCGGTCACTTCATCAATCGACATGTGGGTGATGAGTATTTACAGGGTATCTATCTCTGGGTTGATCCTACTGCACCTGAAGTCTTCACTTTGATGATGGATATTTTTGGATACGAAGAAGAAATCGTTAATCACAGAAGAGAGAAACTCATTGCAAAAGTAAAAGAGCTTGGAGGCGAGTTAGGTGACCGAGCACCTGCTGATGATTACTTTGGTCATATATTAACAGGTCTCACAGACCTCTTTGTTACTGGTGTTTGGCATTTCTTCGGAGCTGGTACTCTACGTATTGATGATATCAAATTCATGTATGATGTTTGGAAAACTGAACTGATTGAAAAAAGAGGATACACTAAGGCAGGCTTTGGTGGCCAGATTCTCCCACGTCGATGGTTAGCCTTTATGGTAACCAATTATCGTGAACCTGAAGAATGGGAAGAACTAGTTAAGATGGCTCATGGAATAGATGAGATAATCCTAGATGGACCCGTGGTTCCCTACGGCATTGGAGGTAGGGACGGCCTTCGTGATATTGTTGCATCACGGGACACTGGATACTATCGTTTGTTGAAGACGTTGAAGAAGACCTTGGACCCGAAGAATATACTGCAACGTGGAATATTCATTCCAGAGGAGGAGTTGCTATGAGGATCGAGCAGTACAAGGATATGATCTATGCTTGTGGAAGATGTAACTACTGCAAAGGTATTGATTTCAATGACCGATGTCCTGAGATATTCACACAGGTCTGGGAATCATCCACTGCTCGAGGGAGAATGGCAATTGCTCGAGGAATTCTTGAAGGGCAGTTAGAATACACAGAAGAACTCGCTGAGCGAATCTTTGGATGTTTTATGTGTGCACGATGTCAAGAAGAATGCAAGAAGGCTGCTCAAATTGATGTCATTGCTATTACAAAAGCTATGAGAGCAGACTTTGTTGACAAAGATATCAAAATACCTGAGGGTGGTGAGCAAATGGCTGAAACCACACTCTCAAGTGGAAACATCTTTGCGGATACTCCCTCAATACACAATCATTGGTCAGAGGGACTTGAATTTACAGAAGGATCAGGGACTCTCTTCTTTCCTGGATGCTTGGCAAGTCATAGATTCAAAGAGAAGACCAATATCCTTGTGCAGGTTCTCCAAGCCGCTGGATACACCTTAGATTTCCTTGGAGATGATCAGATCTGTTGTGGAACGCCTCTCTGGGTCACTGGAAAAGTCGAGAAGGCAAAACAATGGGCGAGTGATTACCTCGTGAAGCTCCAGGCTCGAGGAGTAAAGGAGATCATCACACCATGTCCGAGCTGTTTCAGAGCCTTTGATGAAGAATACCCTGAGTTACTGGGATTGGACAAGTTTCCTATTACTGTTCGACATACAAGTGAGGTTCTTGAGAAAATAGTAGTGGAGAAGAAGCTCAAGTTCACTGTACCAATCAACAAGAAGGTAACATATCATGATCCGTGTGAGATTGGTCGCTATCGTGATATCTACGATCCCGCTCGCAAAATCTTCGAAGCACTTCCTGGTGTAGAATTTGTAGAGATGACTAGGAATAGAGAGAATGCCTTCTGTTGTGGTGGTGGTGGTGCTGTGAAGACCATGTTTGAAGACCACTCTAATACTGTGGCAAAAGAACGAATTCAAGATTTTATCTTGACTGAGGCTGATTTAATGACCACAATATGCCCTGCTTGTGAATTAAACCTCACTCACGGAACATATGCTGCGAATATTGAGGCTCGTGTGTTGGATGTAGCTGAACTGATGGCTGTGGCTGCTGGACTTGTTGACAAAGAAATCTTGGATGATGACTACTTTCCTAATGATTAGCCGCCCACAGCCGCAATCATAAAGACAATGAGGTCTCCCTTGGATAACTTAGTTTTGAGACCTCCAGTTGAGACTGAATTCTTCCCGTTTACAAAGATGATAGTATCCCTACGGAGTGACCGCACCTCTTTATCTTCAAGGTATACATCAAATCGCTCACCATAGTCCTTGTGAAGTTCAATGATGAGGTCTTCTATGGTTGCATTTTCTGTTGTGATGTACGGAAACTTGTTGTGCTCATAATATTTGATTCCTTTATTCATAAGTTTTAGAAAAACTTCTATCTCAGCCATCTCTTTCAACTGCTTTATTTAACAATGAAAGTAGACACTAACTAGAATTTTAAAGTTATAGTTAAAGTTTATAATGGCTCTATTGTCTGTGCAGACACAGGCAGTGATACAACATACCCTCATTGGTGTGAGTAGCGCCTTAACTACGTCCTTGATAATCAATGGTTGCGATAAAATTGGCTGATGCAAGAGAACAAAGACAGACCCTGAGAGAGTGGCTTGCTGAACACGCTCGACAAGAACCTGTTCATTACAAACAGATTGCCGAAGCACTAGACCGAGATCCTGCTTCAGTTTCAGCCTCACTTTCCATTGAAGGAAAACAAGCACACTTGGATAAACGACCTGCATATTTTATGAGAACGGGGCCTGGTCTCTATCAATACAATGAGGTCTGTGAAGGAGCTGTAGATGAAGAACTCGTATCAGAGGTTCAAGCTCGTGCTGATGATTTCAATAGTGCAACTCGTAGAGAGATGCGTCTTGAAATTGCCAAACTCGACCTAGAGGGTTTCCATGCACTCTCTGAAATAGTTCTCCTTAACATCCGGGCTCGAGTTGAAGAAACACGCGAAGTAGACCAGTACAACGGAACTATCGTTATGGTCACCTCTTGGAGAGATGATGGTGGAAGATCTCCTGTTGTAGTATATGCTAAGAAGTGTGACCTTGATGAACGAATAGGACCTGAAGTGATACGGGAATTGCGCGGCTGTCTTCCTACATACCAATCTAATCAAGGTGTTCTGATATCAAACGGTGTCGTTACCGAGGAAGGAAAGAAAGCTGCCCTTGGATATGTGACTAAAGGTATGAAAGCATCTGTTCCCCCTGTTCATATTATGGACATGGATATTATGCTCAATATTCTTCTTGAGAGTAGAACAGGTGTGAGGACAAAAAGTGTTGAAGTCCTTGTGCTTGATAATGAGTTCTTTAAGAGACTTCGTCGTTCTTCATAATACATTTATAAATTCGTGAAGAAGCGAGCTCAATTTCTATCATGTAGATGGTAAATTGACCTACAAGTAATTATTCCTAATAGTATTAGAATAATTTCAATTAAAGGTAGGAGTTTAATCTCAACTTTAACAACCCTTTAGTTTAAATATAGGGGTACACAATTACAGCTTTATCACGATACGATTCCTTTTCATGTCGTGAGAGAGAAAAAAAAGGAGAACAACACAATTGAGTGAAGAAGAAAAGCTTCTCTTTGTGCGTGAAAGCTCTGGCCTAGTAAAAGAAGTAGGCACAGGTTTCGCCATTCTTCTTCCGATTGCACTGACTCTGGGTCCGTGGTTCCACTTTGCTGGTCCACAGATCTCTACCTGGAATCCAGGCGCACAATTAGTACCAATGTTCGCATTGGGTGCCTTCGCTGTGTTCTTTGAAGCGATTGCACTAATGTGCCTAATGCTTGCGATGCCAAGGTCTGGAGCCTCTTACCACTTCACTGGTCGTGGTCTGAGCCCCATTTTTGGTGTAATGGAAGGTTGGCGATCCGTTATCACGAACCCTGTTTTCAGGGGAACTGGTAGCTTTTTCGCAGTACAAATCTTCGCGGGTGGTCTTTTTGTCATCGGATCAGCTAATGGTGATGCTGGCTTAATCGCTTTGGCAACCACTTTGAATGAACCTATCCCACTGTTCATTGCAGCATTCCTAATGATTCTGATAGGATTCGTATTCAGCTATCTAAGTGTAAAATGGCTTGGATGGTTCGTAATCATATTAGGTATCATTAACATTGCTTCATTATTGGTGGGTGATATCGTTCTATTGATGACTCCCATGACCAACACAATTTGGGATGGTGTATTTGGTGCAGGTAGTTATGCAGCCATTAATGGCACAATAGCTGATGTGACGCCATATACAACATTCAACGCAAGTGCAGTTGGGCCTGCGTTAATTGTGACGGTTGGTATGATGTGGCCTTACCTCATTATGCCAGTAGCGGGTGAAGTTTCGCAACCAAGTAAGAATATACCACTGAGCAACGTTGGTGGTTGGGCTGGAATTGCAGCAATGTTCCTACTATCTGGTTTCGCACTTGAAGCATCAATGGGCTCATTCCTGTATCAGGCAAACACCGCATTCACATTCTTCCCAGGATTTGGCAACTATGCTGCTGTACTTCTAGGAACTAGTCCATTAGCCTGGTTCGTCATCATGGGACCAATATTCGCGAGCGTACTTGACTCCCCGAGCAATGCGCTTTGGGTCACACGGCCATTCCATTCAATGGCGATGGACCGATTCTGTCCCGAAGCATTCGCAAAGGTGCATCCCAAGTACCACGTACCACACATCTCACTATACTTCTGGTTGATTCTTGCAACTGGAACTCTAGTATACGCAACAATTCTGCAGCTTGTTTACAACACTGCACTTGGTGCGCTGGTAGGTGTGGCGTTCACATACGTCTTCATACGATGGCAGATGGCACTGGCGGCAGTGTCCTTACCGTACTATAGACCGACGTTATGGGAGCGGAGTGGTGGCTGGAAGCTCTTAGGCATACCTTTGATTGCTATAGGTGGTCTAGTTTCTGGTGCTATATTCTTCTACGCAATGATTGCATTCGTACCCTCAGCAGAGCATGAAATTCTATTCACTGTGCTAGTTTACGTACTCGGTCAATTAGCGTACATGTACTATGGTGCAAAGAACAAGGCCAAAGGCGTTGAGATGTCAGCGATCTTCGGACAACTCCCACCAGAGTAGTCTACTTAGAATATTGAAGAGAGCAAAGCTCTCTTCTCCCCCTTTATTTTTACAATTTCAAATTATTGAACATGACCTTTTATCCATTCTAGCTTATGAGTAAATCAAATTCAGTTGCGGAGTGATGTCTTTAATCTTCAACAAAATCTTCAACTGGTGGATAGCCATTTCTGCTAGCTTTACAGGAGAGTGGATCCAACTTCTCCCAGGTAGTATAGAAGTAAGACGGAAATGCTGTGGGTCTTATCATTAGATATTCTGAGGTATCTTCTGAAGATTGGTATGCTGCAAGTGCATTTTTAGCGGCATCCAGAAGCACCTGTCTTTGTTCATTGTCCCATACTTGTTGACGAAAGACATATGCATCATCATACCACTTGTAGAGAATTGTATAGTCATCGAGCCAAATATTCTCAATCACCCTCCATGGCCAAAATGTGGACATCTGTTCAAGCATTTCTCCAGCACCATAGAAGTCAATTGCAAGACCCTCTTCACAGAATATATAGTCAGGTCCTCTTTCTCTGAATTTTTCTCTTGGTTTACCAAGTAAGGGACCTGTCTTCACCCAATCATGCCAAGGCGTTTCATGACGCTCTCGAATAGTACATTTGTCTACCATGTATCTGACAGCAGCCGCATTTCCATGGTGCGCCAATCGTGGCAATTGAGGTCTCCCTGCATATTTTTCGATAAGATCTCTGACCTCAGAAACATCCTCCAATGGAATGTAGGACCATACTTGAAATATACCCGGTTCTTTGGGCATAAGGAAGAAGAATACCATTCCTGCAGGTCCAATAACATCAAGATCCTCTGTGGGTTCTTCATCAAGTGGCCATGATTTTTCATCTTTGCAATAGTTGACCTCTGCACATTCGAAGGATATCACATCTTCCCAGCTTAGGTTGTAGACTGTTTGATAGGATTTTCGTTTCTTTGTCCTATGAAGGACGAATCGTACTCCCTCTGAACCAATCCCAATCTTATCTGGTTGTTCGGAGAAGGGATGTGTTCCAACATATTCGTAATCTGAAAGGTCAAAATCATCTGACATACTCAGGTCGAAAAAGTTAACGCCCTCTTAAAGAAGTCGGTTTCTTAAAATTGCAAATCTTAATATGTTACCTGACATTAAGCCACGTTAGAGGACTACTGAAGATGAGCAAAACGCAAAAGCGGAAAGGTCTTGGAATTCCACTCGATGAATTCAAACTTGATCCTTCAGATCTTGACCTTAAACTAACTCGGAGTCTAATTTCTGTAATTGATGGCTATCGCATCTATCGATGTTTTGACCTTACTTTTATAGGAAAACGACAACAGAAAGGAGAGTTACCTCAAAGTTTCATTCGCCAATGGACTACGATGAGGGCAGTATTGCACAAGTTTGCAGCTGTAGGTCCTGGTGTGGAGAATGTTGAAGAATACCTGAAACAACGACAAATCATTGCTTTTAGTGCCTTGGCATTATTAACGATATCAGCTCCTTTGCTTGTTTTCGGATGGATATTTAATATCGATTGGATCAATGCAATCAATATTCCTCTAGCACTACTAGCTGTCGGGTCTGTTCTAACATCTGCTGTAACAAATGCTTGGTACAATCGGAAAGTCGCGTGGGCTATTTTCAATTATACTGAAAGTCATCCTGATCTTTTAAAGAAGGAACAAGAGATTCTATTCGAATGGGTTCAAGCCCTAGTCTACCATGCTGCTCGGTTAATGAGATTGGAAAACATCGACCCTGAGAAGAAAATTACCAAGTTCTACAACGTAGATTACAAAGGTATAGAGGTTGTGAAAGAACCAGGTGGTCTACGTAAGCATTATGATGTAAAAATCCACGCAGAACGTAGAAAGAGGTAGTCTAGTTATTGTAATGGCCATATGGTGAGGGTTAGCAATTGGCAAGCTAACCCTCGGTTGTGGCTAAACTAGATCTTCAATTGGCTTATACTTTAAGTCGAATCCGAAATGTTTTGGACCTAGTACTTCCAACCCTTCTGGGGTTCTGAAGATAGGTTCCGTCTTCATGCCGATTACACTTACCTTGTCCCCTTTCTTGATGTCTGTATTTGTAATCGGTTCACCAGATTTCTCATCAATTATCTCGATGATATCCGGACTGGTGACCCATGGTTCTCCATCTAGCCACGTGATATGATTCTCATTCTTAAACCAGACCTTGAATTTCGATCCTGGTTTCACTCCACGACCCTTGATTGTGGTTTCTCCCCACATGTAGCCTTCTCGATTCTCCCAGGTTCTTTCAATTACTTCTCCTCTGAATAAAATCCATCCACCTAATTTCTCCACAATTTTTTCTGCAGGATCATCACCAGACTCGCGACTCTCTCGAATTAATTTTCCAACTTCATAGCTTTTGCTTAGAGTGTCTGGAATGATTGCTTCATGAAAAGCTGCACCTTGTACTGGGAATGCCACATTTCCCAATCTTCCCCACGCTACTTCACTGAGACCTTTTGATATCCGTTCGCCCATCTCATAGTTAATGACATGATCAACTATGCTTTTATTCCCAAACCAGTCGATAAGGGCCATGGGTGCCATTGAGAATTCGTTCACACACACGGTATTCTGACATATTTCTGGAACTGCTCTTCCTGCATAATCACCGTCTACACAGGGGATACCATGTTTGACTGCAGCATCTATAGGCGCAGGTGTATTAACACCCCCGAGCTCAAATGGAGCAACTGCTGCAAATTTAATACCCATGTGTTCTTCAAGAGTAGCTAATCCAAGTGCTAATTCTTTTTCAAAATAATCCCAGGGAAATCTTGTTCTGAGCGCTTCAATATCTGGGGTTGGTGGTGCAATTGTGCCCGAATAATATGGGCATGCAATCCAATCGCTATCCTTTATGGTTTTGACATCAACTATCTCAATGACCTTACCTGCGTCAACATGGGGATAAAGCATGTTCAGACCCAATTGTTTGTCCCCGCCCCCACCAGTTCCAAAGAAAGTACAACCTGTTGTGAGGTCTTCGACATCGGTTCTAGATTTTAATATTAATGTCATTAATGTATTGCCACCCTTTAATCAAGTTAAAGTATGTTTAAGACATACTCCTATATATTTGCAATGGAATTTGTTTCTCTTTAAGAAACAAGAAAAAGTGAGAGTAAAAAGAAGGAATGGAGAGTGCAAGATACACTCTCGTATATACGTAATCTGGTTAGAGTTCTACACGCCCAGCGGTAACTTCACCATCATTAACGTTGATAATGAATCCTTTCAGAATACCTTCTCGATATTCAGATCCAGGATTTACACACAATGTACGACCAATCTTTCGGAATCCTACGGATTCGTGAATGTGGCCATGCATTCCTAAGAGGGGTTCGTATTTCTCTATTACAGCTCTGACTGATTTGCTCCCTACAGGCCCTACAACCTCCATAGCTCCTGTTTTCTGAATGGAGTGATCTTTGTTAAGTGTTGGTGCTGTATCCAGACCCGAATTAAAAGGAGGGTCATGGAAGTTACAAATCACGTTGGAATAATCATCTGTATCAAGTCGTGCAAATTCCGCTTCGAGTTTAACGAGCATCTCGTCATCTGAGCACTCTCTGTGTGTATCCCATGGAGTGCTATTGACCCATTCAAGACTTATCATGGGATATCCTTTGACATCAATAACTTTCTTCAGTGGATAGATGACTCTCGGGTCATCTTCAATTACTTTGTCGATGCTATAATCATCATCATTCCCAGGATTTACAACGACCATTACTTCTTCAGGAATTCGCTCATTAGCCATATCCATCCATTCTTGAATCCTTTCAACCATTAGATCTGAAAAGAGCTGTGTGATCGCTCCCTTGGTTTCTCTAAGTTTCGCTAGTTCATCGGGAGTAAGGATCTTTGGATAGTATCCTTCATCTTTTGTGAACTTGATGAATTTGTCCAAGTCCTTCTGTTTCTTGAATTCCTTCTTTTTTCCGTGGGGCTGAGCATACCATCTATCCTCTTTCTCTTGGATAATTGGCATTATCGCCTTACCTGTGAGATCTCCGCACATCATGGCTACATCTGCCTTGAAGACTTTAGGAGCTCTACACATTTTCTCCCAAGTTTGTTGGCTGCCATGGGGATCTGCTGCTAGGAAAATCCGCATTTCTTTACCTCTGGTGAAGTCCTACGATAGATACTGCCTGATGGCAGACCACCGTTCATAGTTTATGTTTATCAACCCCAGTTTAAAGTTTAATGGTGCAGCTTATTTTTCCACTTTAACTTATGTTTTAAAAATTCTAGATTTTTAGTGCTACGGCACAAGATATTAATGTCGACTAGCTTTAACGTTCTGAATAGACAGACTATTGTCTGTAAGGTGAAATAACAAATGTCAGGTAAATATGGCCCAATTCTCGAAGATTTCATGGATGAGGCTCTCCGCATAGAGAAAGCTGGTGCAGAGTTAGGTCTTCCTCTTCGTATTATTGGTTGCTTAGCTTTTAGATTGAAGAGTCCAGACTTTGCTGATCTTCATGTTAAGATGGGTAGAGAAGTAACTGATATTGATTACATGTCTTACTACAAGCATCAAGGAAAGATTATCAATCTCTTCCGAGATGATCTGGGATACCATTGGGTTCCTCCTAGTTTTGCTAGAGCTAGCACCCTCAGAGACCTATTTATTGACAAAGCCACAGGTAGGAAAATCGATGTATTTTATGATCACTTGGACTTCTGTCACAAGATTGATTTCAAGAAGAACAATCGTTTGGATGTAGATAAACCAACTATCCCATTAGCTGAGTTATTCCTTGAGAAGACACAGATCTTCGAAATCAACGCTAAGGATTTGAAAGATCTTGTTATCACCTTTCTAGCACACGATGTGAGTGAAGAATTAGATGATACTATGGTAAACGGACCATATATTGCCAAGATACTCTCAGATGACTGGGGCTTTTACTATACAGTAACTGAGAATATCAAGAAATTCATTAATTTTGTTCCAACTCTTACAGAGATTACACAGGAACAGAAAGACCTAGTAATTGCTCGTGCAAAGAAGATCCACAAACTGATAGAGGATGAACCTAAATCACGAAGTTGGAACAGACGAGCCAAAGTTGGAACAAAGAAGCGCTGGTACAAGATTGTTCATTCAATGGATGGAGAACGAGGCGCAGATTAAAACAAGTATTGAATAATTGAGGTAGGTTTGTATGAAGCTGTCAAAAGAGAATGCCTATGACATGCTTACTGGCGTTGGCGTATTGGGAACTGGTGGTGGTGGAGATCCAGTAACTTTCGGAAAACCCCTAGTTGATTGGGATTACCAGCGAGACCGAGTCTATGAAATCACAGATCCTGCTGATATCAAAGATGATGCCTTCATCGTGTGTGGAGGTTACATGGGTTCGGTAAGTGCATTCGCATCAATTGGGGATATGCTAGAAACTTGGGAAACTCGTTATGAGCTTCATGAGGCTATGAAAATATCTGAACGCATCACTGGGAAGAAAGTTAATCATCTCGTTCCGTTTGAATTGGGTGGGACCAATACAACGGTTATGTTATCACTAGCTGCTAGGGCTGGCATCACTACTGTTGACGGTGATGGACTTGGTCGTTCTGCTCCTGAAACACAAATGATTACTTTTATTGGATACGGGATTGAATTGTGCCCAATGCCTGTCGTATCTAAAAATGGTAGTGTTGTGATTGTTGACACAACAACGAGTCCTGCCTTAGCAGATGAAATCGGGCGATTTGCTGTTGTTCAAGATGGAGGTGCTGGTGCCAATAACCACTACTATCAGACTGGTGCTCAACTCAAGAAAGCAGTGATCCCAAACTCAATTTCAAAATCGATGGAACTTGGTTCTGCAATTCATGATGCTAATGCTAACAAGAGAGACCCTATTGATGCCTTCCTTGATATCATGGGTGGACAGATACTTGCCCGAGGAAAGATTGAGGAAGTTACAGGTGAAGATCGAGCAGGTCATTGGCATGTACTAACAAGAATAAAACCAGAGGGACTAACGGGTCGCTTCGAGATTGTCGTCAAAAATGAATACATGATGGCTATGAGCGATGGTGAACCTATTGTCATGTTTCCCGACCTAATATGTATGCATTATCCCAACACAGGTCATGGCGTTATGAGTTCTAACTTGAAGGAAGGTCTGGATGTTGTTGTGACTGCTGTTCCCGCACACGAACGACTTCGTTTCGCTGGAAGTACTGAGATTGGCAGGAATGCATTCTCACCTGAACGATACGGGCATCCAGAACTCGAGTACAAACCAATGGAAGAGATAATAGGAAGGCTTCACTAGTATCCTAAGACAACTATTTCATTTGGTGACGTAGGAGAAGCTATCATATGAAAAGACTGGCACTCATTGGCGCAACAGGAATTGACTGGTGGCATGATCCAAAGAAGAAATCTTTCGTTAAATTACACACACCTCCTGGATGTGAGATAGGAAATCTTACGCCAAGACATGGCACTCATAGTGTTGAATCAATAACTGATGAAGCGTATAATGCTCCATTTATTCTTGAACAGGTAGTACGAGCAAACAATGAAGACTACGATGTTATTGTAATTGATTGTGCATGTGACCCAGTATTAGAGGCTGCACGAGAGGTCTCAAAGATACCAGTTGTTGGTCCTCGAAATGTAGCTCTTCATTTAGCTCTTACACTTGGAACCAGATTTGGAGTTGTGACTGTTCAAGGTGAATCATTAAAGAGATGTATTGAACATGGTGTTCGTAAAGAGGGGCTCGAATCATTTTGTGCGGGAGTAAAGTATCTGAAGATGCCTGTTCTCGATATTGCAAAGAATCCTGAACAAGCTCAGAAGGAGATTCTGAGTGAAAGTAAAGAACTCATCAATGACTATGGTGCTGATGTCATTGTTCTTGGATGCACAGCACTCTCTCACGAAGTAGATTTGAATCCAATTATGGATGAGTTACAAGTTCCAATTATTGATCCTTGGGTTGTTGCGATAAAAACTGCATTCATGCTTGTAGAATCTGGACTATCTCACAGTAAGATTGCATATCCCTTTCCACCTAAGAAGAAGATCAACGAAGCTCCATCCCTGGAAGGGGCATTTGATAATATTTTGAAAGAGTAGTTTATTCTCCTGAAGAATTCCGTTCCTTCATGAGTAGTGGAATGATTCCTATGAGCACTACGACTGAGAGAATTGTGCACATGAGATAGGGAAGTGCACCTCCAAAGTCAACAAGCCATCCACCAACAATCGGTCCTAGAAATAGTCCAACTCCTCCCATACTCTCAACTAAACCAGCATAGGTTCCTTTCTCTATCTTTGTTGCTGATACAATGAGATAGAGTGCTCCAAGATAGCTAAGTCCAACTGCGATACCTGAGAGAGCTATGGCTATTATTAACATCCAGAAATCGATGAATAAGAATAAGACTCCTGAAGAAATTGCTGAAAGCACAGCTCCCATCAATATCACTGAACTCATAGATTTTTCCGGTACTCTGGCAATAATGATGAATGCGATTGTTCGGACACCGTTCCAGATCAATAACATAGTTCCCCAATCATTTGTAGTCAATCCTGGTAAGGTCTCTACATATGCAGGGAAGAGTGCTAGGATTACAGTTGATATGACTCCCCACAACATTATAGAGAGATATGATGCAATGAACCTTGGACTTGTCTTGGATGGAGTTATTTCTGTCATGTGGATTGGAATTTCAGATTCTGTAGAATTCTCGGCAATTGATTTTCTTCGGTATCCTTGAAGAAAACCACCTATGATTCCAAGCATGATGAACTCAATCGCTATCACAACATAGATGCTTGATGCTGGTCCATAATTTCCCTCCATGAAAGCTAACACAAATGGACTGAAGATCATACCTGCACTCCATGCTGTAGAGAAGTTACCCAAGACCTCGCATTCTGCCTCAGGTGTCAATTCTGCAAGCATGGCTTGATTTGAGGGTGCAATGAAGCCATAGACCAGTCCCTCTAGAGCTCTAATAACGATAAGATAGAGTGGAGATGCTAATGGATTCAGAAAGAGAACTAACACCAAGATGTAGGCAGAGGTCGCTATTAAGAGAGATTTTCGTCGACCTATCCTATCTGACAATTTTCCTCCAAGTGCAGGTGAAATCATATAGATGATCCCAAAAGAACCCATAGCCCATCCCATCTCAAATCCTGACCCGCCTAGCTCACCAATATACCAAGGTGCAAAGATTTCTGTTGTTCCAAGGGTAAAGGTCACAAGGAAGGTAGCAATATAGGCAACCAGACGATTCCGTTTCTTTGCAGAATGTGGCATGTCTGGTTTCTCAGCATCATCTAGACAGAATGGTTCTACTGGGCCTTGCATATGCTCAAATCCTCCTACTTCAGTTGATGAGTGAAATCTGCACCTAATATCTTTGCATTCTCAATTGGTTCTGTTCCCGGTACTGGAAATGCTACAATAGTATTGGCACCTGCATCAATCATTTCTTGTAAGCGTTTGATACACGCCTCTTTATCGCCCACTAGACAGAGCTCGTTTACCATTTCATCAGTGATGAGTTCAGTTAGTAATGCATCATCATTCTTCCCAGCTGCTTCAAACATCGCTTGTGTATCCTCTGGTTTGACTCCAGCATGAGACATCAAAGGACCACCAGGTTGAGAGTGTGGTAGATAAAGTTTGGAGAATTCGCGAGCTGTATCGATTGCCTTATCGAGATCATCATCAATAACCATAGGCATGTAAGCTACCAGCTCGTAATCATCTAGTGATTTTCCAGCTTTCTTAGCTCCTATTGCAACTTGTTCCCATGCAAATTTTACATATGCTGGAGTAGTGAAGATTGAGAGAATCACACCATCTCCAATCTCACCGGAGAGTTGGAGACCTTTCGGTCCTTCAAATGCCAGATATATTGGCGCACTTTTTCTCACTGGTTGGAAAACGAGTTTGATATCTTTCGCAATGAAGAACTTGTCTTCATGATTGATATTCTCTCCAGTCATGATTTTTCGCACTAGGTCAACGCATGCTTTTGTTCTGGAGAGTGGTTTTTTATCATAGATGCCCATCTGATCCATCCAAAATGGCACACCTGACCCAAGTCCAAAAACCGTTCGTTTATTGGACATCTCATCCAAGGTAGTAAATTCCATTGCAATAAGTGCCGGGTGTCGGGAGTATGGATTTACAACACCTAATCCAATCCTAATTTTTTCTGTGGCCATAGCTGCTGCTGCCATGTACGGAATGCCACCTCTGAAGAAGTAATCTTCAGCGAACCAGGCAGATCCTAAACCTGACTGCTCAGCCACTTTAGCTAATTCTACTGCATCTTTGACAGGGAATACACCTGTCATTGCAACTCCTAATTCTTTGAATCCTTTCATAATAATCACCCATTCGCAATAAATGAAATGAGGGGATTAACCCCTCACTTAGGGAAGTTTCCCGAGCTCGTCAAGATAGTCTGCTATGTACTTTAGGTCTAATTTCTCAAGAGTTGCTCGAGTTGGCCAGCTTGTTTCTTTATCCCACTCATGAAGATCATAGTACTTATCGAGCATTCCATCAAGTTCTTCCTGTGAATTGGTTTCACCCTTAAGAGGACCTGATGCAGCCCCTTCATTCATGAGTCTCCAAGGTAAGTTGTCATGAGCTCTTGTTGCACCTCGAGTAACGTTGAATGCCTTCTCAATTGTGCACACTCTTCGACCTGTAAGCATTAATTCATCCTCAGTCATCTCAATTCCTGTTGCTGCTGTGTATAGCCTCGCCATATTATCTGGGTTAACACCATATGCTGCAGTGGATGTAAATACACAGAATCCGAGAGCTTCGGTTATCTCGTAAACATCTTCATGCCATCGGACAATTTCAGCTCTGTATTCTGTGAAGTGCGGCGAAGCCCACTTCTTATCACCCGTTATTTTCTCGATAACTTCGATAGCCTCAGGACTTGAACCAAATTCTGCAAAGGTCTCAGTCATCAGGTGGTCATTTCCTCGAGGATTCACAGCAAATGCTAAAGCATACGCCTTCGCAGAACGTGTTTCTACATTGGATTGTTCGAGTCCTTTCGCATTGATGATGGCCCATTTGTAGGAATCATGACCGACTTTCTCAGTAGCTATTTTCAAACCATCAGCTAATAGGTCTCCTAGTTTGCCATCTCTGAAGGCGATTTTTTCAATCGTTTTCTTGACTTCTTCGAGCTTACCCCAATCGAGTTCTAAACCATCAGTGTCCTCTTTTGTGAGAACTCCTCTGAGATAACTCTCGATTGCCCATTGAGTTACTGTACCTGCAGTAATTGTATCCAGCCCGAGTCGATTACAGATTTCATTAAGGATTAGTACTCCTTCAGTATCAATGATGCCTGGGCCATTACCTAGTGCTCCAAAGGTTTCGTATTCTGGACCTCCACTTGCTATTCCAGCATTAGGTCCTTTCTCAATTGTTGAATATCTATGACATCCAATTGTGCATCCAAAGCATGCAACCCGGCGCTTAAGATATCCTCCCTCATTAAGGGCTGGACCTGTTATGGGATGTACATTTTCCGTATATCCTGTCTGCCAGTTCCTACCTGGAAATGCATGCAATTCGTTCACTCCTGCTAGTGATCCTGCTGTTCCAAATTCATGCAATCCTTGTGCACCGCTATCAGCTCGCAGAAGCTCTCTCATCTCTTCTGCTACTTCTGCAAATTTCTTCGGATCTTTTACGCGGATTGGTTTAGTACCACGTACACTGACTGCTTTGAGTTTCTTCTTACCCATTACAGCTGCTCCTCCACCTCTTCCTGCTGCATGGTAGAGTGAACAATGAATGGATGCTGCACGAACAAGATTTTCACCAGCAGGTCCAATATACAGCCCTCGCGAATCTTCACCATGCCACTCTTTCAGAAGCGTATCAGTTTCGATAATATCTTTACCCCAGAGTCTGGAGGCATCTTTTATCTCAACCTTATCATCATCAATTAGAATGTAGACAGGTTTGTCAGAGACTCCATGAACAACAAGATGATCGTAACCTGCGTACTTTAGTTCAGCTCCCCAGTGCCCACCAGTGTTACTCTTGAGGTACATACCAGTTGTACATCCAACTGTAGTTACTGAAGTTCTTCCTGATGCAGGAGCTGTTGTTCCCGTCACTGCTCCTGGTGCATAGATAATGATATTCCTTGGATCATCCCAAGTAATTGTTGGGTCTTTACAATAATCCCATAGTAATTTAGCATTGATTCCACGAGAACCTACGTACAATTTCCGCCATTCTTCTGGAATGTCTTCTGTCCAAATCTTGTTCTTGCTTAGATCAACATGCAATATTTTTCCTTGATGACCATACATTATTTTTCTGCCTCCTTCTTGACAGTACGATACATCGCCATTCGAGCAGACCGTAGTTTCTTTTTGTCCCTGAGAAGATCATCTGTCTTGTCTACCCAAGATATCGCCCCGGGTACACAATGTTTGGCACAATAGGGGTCTCCTCCACAAAGATCACAAATCATCGGTATGTTTGTTTCTGGATGCAATCTGATCCCATAGTATGGGCAAGCTTCAACGCATGAACCACACTCGGTACATATCTCAGCATCGACAGTTATTATGCCCGTTGCCTCGTCTCTTGATAGTGCTCCGTCAGAGCATGCATCTATGCAAGGATGAGCATCACATTGTTCACATAGTAGCTGTACTCCCAATGCGATATCCTCTTTCTTGAGAACCTTGATTCTTCCTCTGGCTAGATCAAATAGGTCTTCTTTGATGAGAGAACAAGCGAGGGAACACTGCTTACAACCTGTACACTTGTCCATATCTACAAGTAGCAGCTTTTCCATCTTGAATCATTCCTTCCAATTGGCTGAATATTAAATCAAGTTTAGTATCTTGAGAACCTGCATTTTAATCCTACCCTTACCGTCTTGAATGATTAAACATATCGACATGGAATGAAAACGGCTAATAATGGAGTAGAATACGTTTATTCCTGATTTCAAATTGGAATCGGAGGTAGCAACTCGTGAGAGGAATATAATCACTATAATTAGAGCTTAAGAAATTATTAGTTGTGTTTAAAAAAACCGATGCCCAGACTTCTCCATCCACAAGCAATACGTTTTAAGACCTGAATTAGATTTCGAAATCAGTGGTAATTGTGGCAGAAGAGCAACAACGTAGTATGCACGAAGATGAACTCGATCCCGCTGCTCTAGAATGGAATCGAACGGACGATGTTAAAGAGGGTATCCACATGCTTCTATCTCATCATCCGCCTTCCCTTTATGGGCATTGCCTTCGACTTTCATTCAGAGGGAAATCACTTTATTTCTGTGGTAGATGTACTGGTATCTACGGTGGCTTAGGTCTCGGTATCGTATTGCTCATTCTTTTCCAAATTGATTTGAGTCCTTCCTGGTTCTGGTTTCTCTTCTCCGTGATTCTTGGTTTCACAACAGTAGCTGATTGGATGAGTCAAAGACTTACTCCTAGAAAGACTACAAATCATGTCCGTGCAATCACAGGTTTTGGTAGTGGATTTGGTCTTGCTATCATCTTCCTTCTTGGAGACCTCTTCTTCATGCTTGTAGCTTTGGCTATCATGTCTGGTTCTGTAGGAATTGTAGGTTTGATTGAGAATCGAAGACGTTCTGTAAGTCTTTCAGCAATGCGGGCTCAGATTGCCGCGGAAGATGCTGAAGATGCAAAAGATCATGAATAGCGTGCAAGAGTACAACTGTCCTACATGCCAAAGTGTTTTAACCCACATAGAATTGTTCAGAATTGTGAGTCCTGATGATTCCATTCACCAAACCAATTATCGAAGATGAAGAGATTGAAGCTGTAAAACGTGTTCTAGAATCTGGAATGCTTGCAGAAGGAAAGGTCTCTCGCGAGTTTGAACGATTATTCTCAGAGTTCGTTGGGACCAAATTCGCAACAGTAACATCCAATGGAACTACAGCTCTTAGTACAGCTCTAGAAGCAATGGGTATTCAACCTGGTGATGAAGTAATTACTTCTCCATTTACTTTCATTGCATCAGCGAATTCTATTGCGATGGTCGGTGGCGTTCCAGTTTTTGTTGATATCAAGTCTGATACCTACAATATTGATCCTGATCTTATTGAAGCTGCTATTACTGAGAAAACGAAGGCTATTATGCCAATACATATCTTCGGTATGCCTGCTGATATGCCCCACATAATGGAGGTCGCAGAGAAACACGACCTTCAAGTCATTGAAGATGCGTGTCAAGCACATGGTGCTTCGATAAATGGTAAACAAATTGGGAGTTTCGGACATTGTGCCACTTTCTCTTTTTATGCCACTAAGAACATCCTCACTGGTGAAGGAGGAATGGTCACAACCAATGATGAAGAGCTCTATGATAGAATGCTTATGATAAAGAATCATGGTCGTGGAAAAGAGGGTGGTTATAGTCACTATCAGATAGGTTACAATAATCGAATGATGGATATTGTTGCAGCTATTGGTGTGCAGCAGATGAAGCGTTTTGATTTTGTCCTCAAGGAACGAAGAAAGAATGCTCTTGAATTCAACGAATTCTTTACTGAATTTGACGAAATCAGACCTCAGGTCGAAGATGAAGGATTCAAATCAGGCTATCATCTATACGCTCCAAGTCTCTATTCTGACAGAATGAATCGTGATGAGATTGTATCCGCTCTTCGGGATGAAGGTGTAGGTTCAAGGGCTGTCTATGCACTACCTTGTCATAAGCAAGATACATATCTCAATATTCAGAACTGGCGATGGGCAAAATTCGTAGCTTACCCTGACTACTCTAAGGTCTCATTGCCCCATGCTGAGGAGATTGGTGCTCAGCATTTTGATATCCCAGTACATCCAAGCTTAACTATAGACGAGAAGAACTCGATCAAAGACGCTTTCAGGAAGATTCTCTCATAGAATCACACAAAGTATTCCAGAATTGACTCGAGATTCTTTGAGTGGACAGTTATTGTGGCTGCTCCACTCACAGCTTCACTTTCTGGATTGAAGGCAATAGAAAAGGCAGATACGCCAAATAGGTGAATATCATTTTCACCATCTCCTATACTGGCTAAGTTTTGCGTACTAAGTTCTTTTTCCTTGAGTATTTTCAATACTGTTTCAGCTTTCTGAGGACCACCCATTGCATACTCGATTTCACCCGAATGCGTTCCATTTTTCACACCCAAAATATTGGAATATGCGAAATCAAGATTCAATCTTTCTGTTAATGGTTCCATGAAGAACTGACTGACTCCACTTGATATGCATCCAACTTGATATCCCGCTTCTTTGAGTGCAGCAATTGTTTCTTCTGTTCCTTTCATGAGTGGCAATTCCATGACGAGCTGTCTGTACTCTCCACCAAATGCTATTCCTTCCCAAATCTTTGCACCCAATCTAAGTGAATCATCAAAGGACAAGGCCTCTGTCGCCATTCTCACGAAGAGTTCTTGGTATTTTTGACCAAGCCCTACTTGCTGAGCCAGATGAAAAGCAGCACTTACGCCATCATAGAGGACACCATCAAGGTCGAATGCTATAATCTTGATTTCTTTGTGCATATCTTGTCTACCCCGTACATCTGTTAGGTTTTCCAAAGTGCGCCTGATATATACATAGTGCAACATCTCAAAAGAGTTAAAGATTGGAATTCAATAATTCATTTTAGGTATATAATATGGACGAGGAATCTAAACAAGAAGTACTAAGAATTTTGGGTCAGGAATTGAGCAGGCAGAAAGCCATAATGCAAAAGCATTCTGGAAGAACTATTAATCCTGACAATAGCGATGAATACAAACTTGCTAAGAAGGCATTCGATCATGCATATCATCAGGTTAGGGATCTTGAAGATAGAATTGCTTGGCTTCAAACTGAGGAAACTTATGAACCCTCGATACTTGATAAGATTTTGAATATTGTTGATAAAATCATCAAGGATGATGATGATTGGAAGGAGCGTGGGGCTGCGGGTGGTGTCCGCGGCTAATCACTTGCCATTTCTATCGTTTCGATTTCATCTCACACTACACACACAAGAGTAATTATCAGATTTGTCAGAGATTCGGCTATTATGAATATCATTAGGAAATCAGGTTCCGGGACAATTAATGAAATTAAAGGAAAATTCGCTCGTAAAGAAAGATCTGAAGAAGATCTTACCTTTGATGTGGGACACATGCCTCGTGATATTTTATCCAAGATGCTTGTTGTCTGTGGCAAAGTTGGAAAAGACAATCTTGCAAAATATGAAAAGAAGGCAAAAGAGCTAGATTGTGATTTCATGGAAGAGAAAGGTAGGTCTTGGGTTCTTACCCAAAAAACAATTCGTGATAATTACGATAAAGACCAACATCTCGGTGTACTTCTAATTGGAAGCAACAAAGAATTACCAGCTACTCAGATTTCCTATCAAAATGCATATGCTTTTACTGATTGGTTCATCCAAGATCTAGACGGCGATTCAATCCCAGATTTTCCGATAGGTCGTATTTTTGGTTCACCTGAAACAGTGCTATTTCACATGGATCCTCAGGTTATTGATAGTGATATTGCAGTTGTTTTTGATAGTCAACCTGGCCGCTCAAATCGTCATGTAGAAGGACTTGCCGCTTTAGGTTTTGATGTTGAGGTACTTGGAAAATACTCTGATGAGGAGCAAAAGTTATTGTCCGTTTGCGAATTCATTCTCCAATTCTCTGATGGGGTTTTCACTTCCAGAATTCATGGCACTCCTGACCGTTGGGCTACGCATAATTCTGTTATACTGACTTCTGAGCAGACCTCTAAAATCGTGTTCGAGGGCTATCCTGTTGTATATTCTGAAGCGTGTAGTACCGCTCAAGAAGGCCCACTTCTGAGAGCTTTCTTAGACCAAGGTTCTATCTATATCGGGTCCACATTGGATACGTTGAACAATGTCGAACCATTCGATAACTGGCGGGCATGTCCCTACTGCGATGGCTGGAAATTTGGCTTCCTAGATCTACTTGATACCTACGAATTGATTGGACAAGTCAAGGTGGCGGTTGATAGTGAAATCACTAAAAATCTTGATAGTAATGTATTGGCAGAACTTGAGAATATACGGCAAGGCAAAACAAACACACTTGCTAATGATAATGCAGTATCTGTCTGTGAATGGGTGCTATTTGGCAATCCCTTACGATCTACCACAGTTGGACCCGATGCAAATTATTCTCCTGGTCGAATAGTTGTAGATACTTGAGATGACAAATCAATCATCATCTTTTGTAGAAGAGCTCCTATAAAACCTCCAGCTGCACCAATTAAGCTCATGATAAGAACAGCTGTACCAAAGACTGGAATGTCAGTAGCAAATCCCGTGCCAACAAAGATCAATGAGTAAGAAAACACTGCACTCAGGAAACCTGTGAGAATCCCATTTCTTTTCGAACCCAGAATATACCCACAGACTATCCCCACCAGCAATGGGGCGATTAAAACCAGAATAAAGAATAATCCGAGATTGAGAAGTATTCCTGCGGCACAGATAGCAAATGCTCTCATCGAATCATTATTGAATTTGTCTACAATCTCTATCTCAGTCAAATTATAACCTCTAATTGCATTCAATCAGTATATGTTTTAACCATGACGTTACCTGCGCATACGAAATCTTCCCCCGATGAAAACTGATAGATTAATAGCCTCTGTTGGAGAGTAATAATTGCCACTACTATCAAAATATGTGGTAAGAGAGGTAATGGATTTGACAGATGAAAAAGAATCAACTGGCGAGAAACTGAAGAAAACTTTCAGTATCAAATTACATGGACCGAAGAATCCGTTTAGGACTAAGAATCCTTACAAAAAGGATGAATAGAAAAAGAGGAGCTCCTTTGTTACTCCTTTGTAACTCAGGAGCTGAATCTTATTTTCTCTTGTTTTATTGAAGTAATTGAGATTTGCAAATTTCAAGGCTCTTCAGCAAACCCATAAAAGGACTTCAGTAAAATATCAGAAACTGAATCCTAAGGTGACAAAGAATGTCCAGTGTTGGGAAGAAAAAAAATAGCAAACTATGGCGTATCTATTCTATGTTCCTTAAGGAGCTGAGATTGATATCCAACGACAAGTTTGCACTTCTTCTTGTTTTCGTCCTCCCAACAATGATTATGGGTACAATGTATTTTGCTATCAACCAAGGTAGCACTATTGGTTCATCTGATATAGATCCTACAAAAGATGCTAATGCGTTAATATTAGGTCTTGTAGATATTGACACAACAGATACGTTTCCCGGAGAAGACCTGTCTGCTAATTTCACTTGGTATCTCCAGAACAGTCCTAGATTCATTGTGAAATTATATGATACCGAACAAGAAGCGCTGGAAGCATTGTACTTTGATGAAATAGATGTGTATGCTGTACTAGCTTACGGATTTGAAGGAAATATAACAAATGATATTCCCGCTTTTGTAAATCTTCACATTAGTAGTACGGACTTTGATAGTCTGAGTTCTGTTTCTTCGCAATTTAGTAGTGTTGTACAGGTCTTTCGAGCAGATCATGGTTGGATTCAAGGCGAGATTGCCTCAAAGAATTTTCCTGAGTTCCAACCTCCGGGTGCAAGTTCACTTTCTGCAACCTTTGGAATCTTCATGATTGTTTTTGCAATATTCATAGCAGTGTCTGCTACCGCAGCCCAAGCGATTGTAGGAGATATCCCATTGAACAGGATGTTGCTGACTCCAGCAACAAAAATGGAAGCCATTTTGGCTAAAGTACTTGGATACTTTACGATTGGGATGCTTCAAGCCCAATTCTTGCTGGTCTTATGGATGACTCTTTTCAACATAGACCTTTGGCATCAGTATCTGAATCTTAACATCATTCTTGGTCTTTTGTCTCTCTCAGGCTCAAGTTTGGGCGTTTTGATATCAACTCTTGTAACAACTCGACTTCAAGCCAATCAATCGTTTCTTTTCCTGATGTTTGGTTCCACAATTATTGGTACTGGCTTCTTAGACGTTGGGATCATAGATGATGTCTTTCCTGTTAGTTTAGGCCGAGTAATGATGGTGGATATAGCGTTCAAGAACATAGCCGCAACTGAGTTCATTGGCGATATGTATCTGATGCTCATTATGTCACTAGCCTTCATTCTCATAGCTTGGTTGATTTTCGTCAAGAAAACAACTCTTGCGTAAAATAAGATGATTCCCCGTGTTCACATTCTATATGAACACGAGGATGTCAGTAACTATGCCTCGTACTTGAAAGCAACCTTCAGATTTGCTTTGTACTTGACTATCTTTCCATTTTCAACTTTTGCGGTGAAATGGATGACATCAATTCCTGTAATTCCACGAACGCTCTTTGATGCAATATCAATCGCATTCTGTGCTGCTGCTTCCCAGCTGTCTGGAGAAGCTCCAATTAATTCAATCACTTTAACTACACTCAATCTAGACACCTCTGATGGCAGTAACACAATGTGAACTAAAGCATATGGAAGTTTGCTAATATACACTACAAATGATTCTCAAGAAGTTCTATCCAACACTTACTGATTAATGCTGGGCTCGTTGCTGATAGTAATGACAGGTCTCTCTGTGCTATGCGAACCTGCATCTTCCCATGATGACGCTGAATTGTAGCATAGATAATGGCTACTGCTGCGGTCAGAGTATCATAATTCTTTTTGATATCGGGTGATACTAATCGGGAAAGTTCAACAGCTTCAATTCTAATATTCTCTAACCACATCTTCATTACCGGAGTGATTCCATCAACAGCATTTGTCAGGGCTTGAACAACATTGGGTATGGCATCTGCTATTGAGCCATCCTTCTCTACATATACGACATCGAGTTCTTCTCCTCTCAGGGAACCTCTGTTGTCAAAAAGTTTCTTCCAAGTAGTGTTGATATTACATTGACTTCGACCAAGTGCTTCATGCATCAGAGGAAGTCCCAGCCCTACAGAAGTTCTACTTTCAAACTCTAGGAATGCATCATATAAAGCAGCGGCAGCTACAACATCCATCTTCCTTCTCTTTAGCTGGACAGGTGTAAGATTTCGAATTATCTTTTCTGCATATTCCTCAATTGGTTTCATCCAGTGGGATAGTTTCTCTCTCTCAGGATCATTCATTTTTTCCACTATGAGGTTCATCACTTCTGACACAGTACTTGTTGTGGTGATTGTTTCCAGCTTCGTCGATACTGACGCCATTCCTTATCATTGCTCCAAGTATGAATGTGTTGCAAAGTTACTTACCTCTTACCTTGTGCCCTTCCTAGAAACCAAAACCATTCTTTCTTGTATTTGTGGGTATTGAATCTCTTATGCTGCTAAAAATAGGTTTAAGGCCTTTTTTGTTTTCAATAGGGGTCTTATATCGCTTATTTCAACTCCCGATGTACGCACTTTGCAGGAATTTCGGGTTTTAGAAGCCTAATAAAGCGAAAATCACGACTGCAGAATTATTTACGCCATGTGCCACAATAGGTCCTATGAGAGAGTACTTTCGTCTCTGAGCCAAATATCCCATGAACAATCCAAGTACAAATCGGGTACCAAGTCCAATTAGGTCCAAATGAATCGCGGCAAATATGAAGCTAGTTAAGGCTAACGCATAGAGTTTGTAATTCAGAGTACCTTTGTTCCTGTAGTACATCTCCATGCGACGCTGTAGAAATCCTCTAAAAACAATTTCTTCACTTAATCCAACGACCGCGAACATTGCTATGGTCCAAGCTGAAATCCAAATGAGTTGGGCCATTTCTCCCTCGGGTGGATTAAAGCCGAGTTCGTCTCCACCAAGCTCTGGTATGACAAGCGACATAAAATATGAGATTACCAAATTTGCCCCAAGCATAAGGAATCCGACAATAAGACCGAGTGCCATATCTGTCACAGAGGTTAATTTTTTGAGACCAACTGATCTTAGACCCAATCCTTCTTTCTTGAGGTAATAGACCACTGGAAGGATAAATCCAAATTCAGCAAAAGTGAGAATGAGAAACGCCCAGGGATCTTCTAGGATTCCCATAATTCCTACTACTCCTATCAGTGGAATCATGATGATGAATGTCAGAACAAACATCATCACCCAACCCAATAATACATACAGCAGAACTTTTGAGAACTTACCCCAGTCCATATTTTGTTCGACGAGAGAGCCTGGTTCAAAAATGCCAATAGCTGCTTCATCCATTTGATCAATTTCGTAGGCGTCGGGCTCATCAATGACCATCAAATCGACCTCTAACACTCGAGATTTCTTGGCAAATTAAGCATTTGGTTCCACGAACTGAAGCATTGCTCCTTTCACGCAGTCTTTATGTGGTCTTGGTAAATTCATTTCATATAACAATCCAATCTATTAGGAACGAGCCCATATGATTGACAGTGACCCAAACCGACGAAGAGGTACTTCACTGTTAGTGCTTACTGTTATTGTCGTATCGACCTTGGGCATTCTTCAGTCAATCCCTCCAACCTATCCTCCTCCTGAGCTTGATGTACGAGTAGCAATCATTGATTCTGGTATAGATATTGATTCAGAACTCGAGACAAGAGTGATTGCTCAGAAGAGTTTCATCAATGTGTCATATGGTTATCTACGAACTGATAACACCACACATGATAGTAGACCGAATTCGGCTGTCCATGGTACCTACATAGCTAAGATTGTTGCGGAAGAAGCACCAGATGCAGGAATCATTAATGCAAAAGTTGTGGGAAATGATGACTCAGCTACTATGGAGGGAATTGTTAAAGCTATTAGATGGGCTGTTCTAGAACATAATTGCAGTATCATCAATCTTAGCCTTGGTATTGGTATTTACCTCAATGATTCTGTAGGTGAGGCATTGAACTGGGCTTTTGATCTTGGCGTCTGTGTTGTCGCAGGAGCTGGCAATGATGGTCAAGATGGTATTGCTGGAAGTAGCATAACTTCTCCTGCGGTCTATGACAAAGTAATAGCAGTTGCAGGTATTGATGATCAACTCGCACCGTTTGGATTTAGTAGCCGAGGACCACTCCGTGATAGAATAGTGAAACCAGACATTTCTGCATGGGGGTACTTCAAGGAGAACGGTGATTCAGTCTTCGGAACTAGTTTTGCGGCTCCTATTATCTCTGCAGCTGCAGTCAGAATAATCGCTCATTGTTTCGAGAATGGTTGGAGCTGGACTCCTGGAATGATTAAGGCAACATTGATGACAAGTGCTCTACGGTTACCATATGAAGAATGGGAAGTCGGAGCTGGATTAGTTGACATTCATTCTGCTCTGCAATACCTCGATAACTCGAATAAAGATGAAGATCTCCCCCTTGTTGCAATGCTTACTCCAACTGATGGACCATTTTCATTCGAACACTGGTTTGTTAATCACTCGGTGTCTATTCCCGTATCCATTTTTTCCAGCAGTGAGGTGACATTCAGTCTTGCATATCGTGGTACTCATGCTCACTTCATACATGGCCCATCCGAAGTTACGATTAATCAAACTGGACAGGTTACACTGGAGATAGAAGTTATAGCTTCTAATGATGTGAATAATATCGATGCCTGGGTTACATTCATTGGACCAAATTATCTGAATATGCGAACCTCTTTCCATTTTGATGCATCAGTTCCCTACAAAGAAATCGCAATTGATACTAGCCATGCTCCTTGGGCGATTGATTCAACTTTTGGTCAATTTCGAGAATTAGCATTGAAAATTAATAAATTAGGCAGCTCCGTTGATGAAATTGGGTTAGATACTGATATCACTCTTGATTTACTGAGACAATACGACGCAGTGTTTGTGATGGATCCTTGTGCGTGGGCATATGTTTTGGTCAACAATAGTATTGAAAAAAGATCTCTATATTCATATTCGCAAGCTGAAATCAATGCATATGTTGCATATTGGGAAGAAGGCGGCGGTGTATTCCTGGTTGGTCTGTCGAACAACAGTTTGGACTTGAGTAGAGCAAATGAATTATTCTCAGCTTTCAACATCACGCTGAATTACGAAATCGTACCACCAATTAATATCATTGTAAATGGTGTTACATCAACAACTCTGATTACGAAGATGCATGATCATCCCGTCACAAGATTCCTCGATGCATTTGATTACAACGGATGTTCAATGAATTATACAGGTGATGTTTTCGAGCTTGCGTGGGCTGAGTTATTCATCACTGGAGAGAATGACACAATTGATCAAGTTAATAGAACCGTTCTTGTTGGTCTTGAGAGTACTCTAGGTGGCAGACTTGTTGCAACAGGTAGTAATTTTTTCTTGGATAATTGGGCATTAAAGAATCAATATCAATCTACACAGAACTGGAGACTAGTCCTTCAAGCATTATATTGGATTATCCATATTCTGGATTCCTAAAGAAGTGGAGCAATTTTTTCTGCGGCTGTGTTTGCTGCATAAACAAGTAGACCGGTCTTTATGCTCTTGCTTGCAGCCAAAACCAGAATCGCCTTTTCACCAGCACTCCGCATGATAACTAATCCTTTCTCATTAGTCATCAGGATTTCTTCAAGTGTTCCTTGGTCTAATCGTTCTGCTGCTAGATCTGCTACTCCAAGGATTGATGCTGCCATTGCAGCAATCTCTGCT